>JAUWFS010000086.1:0-12673 GCA_030606805.1 Deltaproteobacteria bacterium | reverse complement strand
AAGCCATAACGTTCTATTTTTCTAACTGATATTAATACTCTTTTTTCTTTAGGCTCACTTATGCGCGAGTTTCAGACGTTCTTAAATTTAATTGCCCGCTGCCTCTGGTTAATCTCATATTTGAGTTTTCAAATTTCTGTTGAATGAGCCTCTTGCAGAAACAAAAAAACTTTTGAATTATTTTGATCAGTAGAGGAATAATTATGGTAAAAAAGGCGAATGCAGCAATTATTCCTAATGCAGATGGATGTTTCTGCAAGAGGCTCATTCAATATATACCTTTTTTGTTGACAAAGCACAAGATCGGTTATATATCCATAAACTTAAATGGGGTTATTTATATATAATATAACCTTAAAAAATTAATGAAATCAATGAAATATCAATCAGATCTATTGTATCGAGTATCAAATTGAAAAGCAAATTGAGAGGAGGTGACCTTAGATTAGTCCCCGTATGAGAAAGTAATTATTATATAGTCAGAATGGTTAATTATTATTAATAATAATGGAGGTAAGACTATGGCAAAACACGAAACTCCTATGATTGATCAGCTAGAGTCTGGTCCGTGGCCAAGCTTTGTATCCGATTTAAAGCAGGAGGCCGAATCAAGGGCAAAAAATGTAAATGGTATAGACTACCAGACACCCCAGGATGTATGTGATGATCTTCTGGGAGTGCTTGAGCTTTCTTACAAACATGGAAGAACTCACTGGAAACACGGCGGAATAGTCGGTGTGTTCGGCTACGGCGGTGGTGTTATCGGAAGATACTGTGATCAGCCGGAGATGTTCCCTGGCGTTGCTGCTTTCCATACCATGCGCGTAAACCAGCCATCAGGCAAATACTACACAACAAAATTCCTGAAAGATCTTATGGATATCTGGGAACTGCGCGGAAGCGGTTTGACCAACTTTCATGGAGCTACCGGTGATATCGTTCTTCTCGGCACAACAACACCCCAGTTGGAAGAAGTCTTCTATGATTTAACCCACAAGATGGATACAGACCTTGGCGGTTCCGGTTCAAACCTGAGAACTCCCTCCTGCTGTCTGGGAACTTCTCGTTGCGAATTTGCCTGCTTTGATACACAGGCGATTTGTCATCACATGACCAATTTTTATCAGGATGAGCTTCATCGTCCTGCTTTTCCATATAAGTTTAAATTCAAATTTGACGGATGCTCCAACTGCTGTGTTGCATCTATTGCGCGTTCAGACCTGTCCTTTATCGGCACATGGCGTGATGATATACGTATTGATCAGGAAGCGGTAAAGGCATATGTCGGCGGTGAAATTCCTCCAAACGCAGGAGCTCATGCCGGCCGCGACTGGGGTCCGTTTGATATCCAGAAAGAGGTTATCGATATTTGTCCAACAAACTGCATGCGATATGAAGGTGGAAAACTTGAGATAAACACTAAAGAATGCACTAGATGTATGCACTGTATTAACGTAATGCCCAGAGCCCTAAGGCCAGGTCTGGATAAGGGCGCGACTATATGTGCCGGCGCCAAAGCCCCGATTCTCGATGGTGCACAAATGGGTACTATGCTTGTTCCTTTTATCAAGATTGAAGAACCTTACGATGAGATCAAAGAGAATATAATTGATCCTATCTGGGAATGGTGGATGGAAGAAGGCAAGAACCGCGAGCGTCTTGGCGAATTAATCAGACGTCAAAGTTTCCAGAAGCTGCTTGATGTAACAGGCATTAAAGCAATGGCGCAGCATGTTCAAGAGCCGCGTTCTAACCCGTATGTGTTCTGGAGAGAAGATGAAGTTCCGGGTGGATGGACACGAGATATCAATGAATTTAGAAAATATCACCAGAGATAGGGGGGAGGAATAATACCATGGCATTTATATCTTCAGGCTACAATCCTGATAAACCGATGGAAAACAGAATAACCGACATCGGTCCACAAAAGTTTGATCAATTTTACCCTCCGATTATTAAGGCAAATAAGGGTAAATGGCTGTATCATGAAATACTGGAACCAGGCATTCTGGTGCATGTTTCAGAAACAGGTGACGAGGTTTATACAATAAGAGTAGGTGGTTGTCGTTTCATGAGCGTAACACATGTCCGTGAAATGTGTGAAATAGCTGATAAACACTGCGACGGACACCTAAGGTTCACTACCAGAAATAACATTGAATTCATGGTGGACAGCAAAGAAAAAGTTGAGCCTTTAAAACAAGATCTTGCCAGCAGAAAATTTAACGGTGGAAGTCAAAAGTTCCCCATTGGAGGGACTGGCGCCGGAATTACCAATATTGTGCATACTCAGGGATGGATTCACTGCCATACACCGGCAACTGATGCATCAGGCACAGTAAAGGCAACTATGGATGTTCTTTTTGACCAGTTTACAGATATGAAGCTGCCTGCCAAGCTGCGCGTTTCCATGGCTTGCTGTCTTAATATGTGTGGTGCTGTTCA
This sequence comes from Deltaproteobacteria bacterium, assembly GCA_030606805.1. GTDB lineage: Bacteria > Desulfobacterota > Desulfobacteria > Desulfobacterales > ETH-SRB1 > B13-G4. Next base: position 10,228 of record JAUWFS010000086.1, on the reverse strand, counting down.
CTGCTCAGATATAGCAATTCTCGGCTATCACCGCAAACCGCCAATGATTGACACTGAATATATTGACAAAATGTGCGAGCTTCCTCTGGCTGTAGCTGCATGTCCTACCGCAGCAATCAAACCGGCTAAAGTAGAGTTTGAAGGGAAAACGCTAAAAAGTGTTTCAGTTAACCCGGAAAGATGTATGTACTGCGGAAACTGTTACACAATGTGCCCCTCAATGCCTCTTGCAGACACAGAAGGCGACGGAATCGTTCTCATGGCAGGCGGTAAGATTTCCAACAGGATTTCCATGCCGAAGTTTTCAAAGGTTGTTGTGGCCTTTATTCCAAATGAACAGCCTCGCTGGCCAACCTTGACCGAAACGATCAAGAGAATGGTTGATGCTTATTCAAATGATGCCAATAAGTACGAGCGTATGGGTGACTGGGCGGAAAGAATTGGCTGGGAAAGATTCTTTGATAAATGTGAGCTTGAATTCACACATCATCTTATTGATGATTTCCGTGATGCCGCATATTATACATGGCGTCAGTCAACTCAATTCAAGTTCTAACAGTTAAATTAACTAATTAACCGGAGGCAAACGTCAGGTTTGCCTCCGGTATAAAATTATGAGGCATAATAATGGCTGGTCTAACAATAGATGAACAAACAGCAAGAGATACTATTGTAGAAACACTTAAGAAAAAAAAGGGTAAATCAAAATTTTATCTTAAGGATTTCTATAAAATGTTTCCAGACGAAAAAGTCAGAGCTGTTAAGAATCTTGTAAACAAAATGGTTGGGGAAGAAGTTCTGGAATACTGGTCCAGCGGAAGCACGACTTTAATCGGGCTCAAAGGTGCTGGAAAACAGGCTTCTACCGAAGAGGATTGAAATTATAATTTAATGCAGCATGACGGTAAAGGTTCCCCCGGAATTATTATTGCAGCTCTGCGAGGCGGAGCAGGGAAAACTATACTGTCTATAGGGATAATTGCTGCATGGAAAAATCTCAAAAAAAATGTTGCTCCTTTTAAAAAAGGTCCGGATTATATAGATGCTGGCTGGCTTGCTATGGCGGCTGGCCGGCCATGCTATAATCTTGACAACTTCCTCATAGAAAAAAAGCAAATCCTCAATTCATTTTATACCCATACATTAAAAAGCGATATCGCTGTTATAGAAGGAAATCGCGGACTTTACGATGGTCTTGATACAGAAGGAAGTACCAGCACTGCTGAGCTTGCAAAACTTCTCAATCTGCCTCTAATTTTGTGTTTAGATTGCACAAAGAGCACACGAACCATGGCCGCGGTTGTATTGGGATGCATCAAATTCGATCCGACTGTAACAATAAAAGGTATAATATTAAACCGTGTTGCCGGACCAAGGCATGAAAATATTGTTCGCAAAAGTATTGAAAACTATTGTGGAATACCGGTTCTGGGCGCTGTACCAAAACTTGGCAAGCAAAATTTCCCTGAAAGACATATGGGGCTTATCCCAACTCCAGAACATGAATGGGCAAATGATTCAATAAATGCTGCCCTTAATATGGCTAAAAGCTATATAGACCTCGACTCTTTGATCGAAATTGCTTGCACCAGCAGCCAGCAACCGGCAACCGGCAACCAGCAACCAGCAACCAGCAACCGGCAACCGGCAACCGGCAACCGGCCCCAAGGATAGGCATAATTAAAGATTCAGCTTTTCAGTTTTACTATCCTGAGAATATTGATGCACTTATTGCAGCAGGCGCAGAAACAGTATTTATAAGCCCGCTTAAAACAAATAAAATACCACCAATAGATGCTCTCTATATCGGTGGCGGCTTTCCTGAAACCCATGCTAAAGAATTATCAGAAAACGAGCAATTCAGAAATAAGTTAAAAGCACTTGCTGAAGACGGCCTGCCTATATACGCAGAATGCGGAGGCTTGATGTATCTGGGAGAAGAACTTGTTCTTGACAACAAATCATATCAAATGGCAGGAGTTCTGCCAGTTGTATTCGGCCTTTCCAAAAAACCAAAAGGGCACGGCTACACAATCATTTCAGTTGAAAGAGAGAACAAATATTTCAAGAAGGGAAGCGAAATAAGGGGGCATGAGTTTCACTATTCGTTTGTTCTTGAGTGGAATGGAAATGATGAGGATCTGGTTTTTAACATGAAAAAGGGAAATGGTTTTATTAATAAAATGGACGGTTTATGTTATAAAAATGTACTCGCCACATACACCCATATTCATGCCCTTGGCACCCCTTCATGGGCAAAGGCTATGGTCAGCAATGCAATTTCCTACAAAAAAACACAATAATTTACCACGGATTTTCACAGAATTACACTGAATTATCAAAATACTCTTCTCAAGATTGCGAACCATTTTCAACCACCCCAGTAATTTACTCGTAACAATTTAGCCTTTTGAAAAAGAATCTGACAGGATAACAGGATAAACAAGATTTCAAATTTCAAGCCGTGAACGGCTACACTCATTGTTTACAATTTTCAGTGAAACTCCGTGTGGTTCTGTGGTGAAATTTTTCAAAAAAACAGGGCAAACCTTATAAATAATGTTTGCCCTGAATAATTGAATCTGCAGATATTAAATTATTACTTCTTTTTGGGATGGCACTTTGCACAGGATGTAGGTGCTGCTTTCGTGCCGCTTGCCTTATTGGCCTTCTTGTGGCAACTAATGCAGTTTAAATGCAAAGCTTCGGCATGATACGCCATCTTGTCCTTCTTTGAAAGCTTGGCTTCGCCTTTTTTAGCCCTTGGAGCTCTGCCCGCATTGGTGTGACACTCAATGCAATTCTGAACTTCATCACCCATTTTTAGAGCACTAAGAGGTTTACCTTCAGCATCATTATGACATTCTCCGCAACCTGCTTTGTATTCTACATTATGCTTCTTGTGTGAAAAATCGACTATACTCTTCTTATGTTTTTTATATTTCTTGTTTTCCATTTTGACAACATCAGCCACGGTGGTCCCGGCATAAATAGCGGTAGCAAGAAACATGGAAGCAATTCCTACAACAGCTATAATCAATAAATGTTTTTTGCTCATATATCTTTTTCACCTCCTTCCATTTTTAAAATTTATCAAATAATCAATCTTTTTTTAAAGAAAATTCTTTATTCTTTTATCAAGTAAAAATTATTATGTCAAGACAAAGAACATCTGCCAAAAACCAATTAAACATCATTATTGATTTTTTGTGACTTTTTTTTCCCAAAAACCCTGGCGCCAAGTATGCTTATTTCATAAAGAACCATCAAGGGAAAAGCCATCATAATCTGGGTTACAACATCAGGTGGGGTTAAAATAGCTGCAAAAACAAAAAATAAAAGCAGGGCATATTTTCTGTTTTTCTTTAAAAATTCAACTGTAACTATGCCGAGTCTGGCAAGAAAAGTAATAACAAGAGGAAGTTCAAAAACCAGTCCAAAAGCGAGCAACAACTTTGAAGAAAAGCTCAGATACTCACGCATTGAAGGAAGCGCCTTTATTGTTTCAGTAGCAAATCCTAAAAAAAACTTAAACCCAAATGGAAACACAATAAAATATCCAAATAATGCTCCGCCAATAAAGAAAAAAGAGGAAAGCACGACTATGGGGATGAGAAGTTTTCTTTCCTTGTCATAAAGCCCTGGCGCCACAAACAGCCAGAACTGATATAATAATACTGGAGCGGCCAGCATTAAACCTGATAGTAAAGATACCTTTAGATATGTAAAGAAAGCCTCGGGCAGACCCGTAAAAATAAGTTTATCATCGGCCTGCATTGCTGAAATTAAAGGTATAGTCAGGTAATGGAAAATTTTTTCCTTAAATCCATATGAAATAAAAAAGCCTATACCTATAGCTATAAAACATTTAACCAGACGATTCCTTAGCTCCTCAAGATGACCTGTAAAAGGCATTTTCTCATTTTCAATCATTTTAAAGACCCTTCCGCTTCATTCTTAACTTCTTTTTTATCATTAGAGGGAGCGGAAACGTCATCAACAGCCTCTTTTATGTTTTCATTCATATCCTCAAAAGTATCTTTAACATCTTTTAAATCACTGTTTATATCGATAGACTCTTTAAATTCATGTGTGGCTTTCTTGAATTCACCGATTGCCCGGCCAAGTGATTTTGCGAGATCAGGAAGCTTTTTGGGTCCAATAACAATAAGAGCTACAGCCAAAATTAATAGAACTTCAGGCATGCCTATGCCGAACATAATACTCACCTATAACATTTTTTAGATTTTAGGTAATAGTTCACCACGGATTTTCACGGAAATACACTGAATTCTCGTAACTGTTCAGGTTGTTAGGTTCATGGTTGGTGGTTACACTTACTCATTGTTTTCAATTTTCAGTGAAACTCCGTGTCCTTCCGTGGTGAACTTTTACGATTTTAGATTTAACGAAAATAACATTTCATCTTCTCTTATCAAAATCAAGCCGGTTTAACCTAAGTTGAGCGATTTTTTGCGAAGAAATGTGCCAAGATCTTGATGCAGCAAGGTTTGCGAAAAGCGTAGGCATACCAATGGCTATGTCGAGACTTTTCGCAAGTCCTTGATGCGCAAGAGATTAGTGCAGGTCGAGTAAAAAATTGTTCGATTTAGGTTTAAGAACAAGAAAGTACAGTTCTCCCTTGTGCTGCATGTGACCTGCCGCTATCTCAGCGTATGGACCGTTTCCCCAGAACAGATCCGCACGGCCAGGCCCGCGTATCGCCCCTCCTGTATCATGATTCAGAACAAATCTGCTGAAAGTTATCCAGTTATGAATTTCCCCATCGTCATTTATTAAAGGTTTTTCTGCTTCTATAAAAGCAAGGGCCGACAAAGGAAATATTCTTCTGTCCAGGGCTATCGACCTGCCAGGCGTCAATTTAACTCCAATACAACCCAAAGGGCCATCTTCCTCTATCTTGAAGAAAACATAGCTGGGGTTAAAGTTTAAAATAGTTTTGACCTCTTCCGGATGTTCTCTTAAATAAGCACGAATTTTTTGCATAGACATTTCTGATCTTTCTATTATCCCTTCTTCAATAAGCAATTTGCCTATGCTCCGGTATGGATGCCCGTTTGTTATATCATAATGGACATTAATTGTTTTTCCGTTATCAAAATAAATTTTTCCGGAACCCTGAATTTGAAGAAAAAAAAGATCAACCTGGTCTTTAATCCAGGCGATTTTTTCTGCCTTACCTTTTAGAGCGCCTTTGCATTCTATTTCATCGCGTTCAAAGTAGGGAACAACTGCCCGGCCTGTATATCTTCCAATTATTCTTTTATTATTTAAGTGCGGAACAAATAAAGAAAGATCAACTGTAGTTAAATCGCAAGGACGTGCATAAACTGGGAATTTATATTCAGTATTTTGCTCGAAGCTGCCCTGCAGAACAGGCTCATAATAACCTGTAAAAAGAACATGACCATTCCTGCCGCCGATTGATTTGTAAACAAGATAATTTGATTTAATAAACTTATTAAACTCATCTTTTGACGGCATGGTCTGTATAAAATTCAGAAAATACTCCATGGACTTGATCATATGGGCGGCATTAAAGCTGTCTTTCCCGAATTTGAACTGCCTGGAACAAGGCAACCTTTTTAGATATGAAATACTCTGCAAAATTCCATTTTCTAAACCATCGCAGAGCATATCATCTGAAAATTCAGGATACCTGCAAGAGGGTATTCTTTGCATTGCAAATTCATCTTTTAAAGGCGGATGTATTTTAAGAACAGAACATCCAGCTAAAAAAAAACAGAACAGAACAAAAAAGAATAATGAGTGTTTCATTCGCTATTATCGATGTCGAGTTTACGTGCTTTTTTTTCAGCGGACTCAATACGAACAATATCTTTGTCGCCCGGCAGAGAAATGCCAAGATCCTTGAACCTGCGTGCAGATGTGAGTACTCTGCGCTCAAAAGAACCTATAACATCGTTATATGTGCCGGTACATCGTTCAATATCGCGGCCGAGTTTGTCGATATGTTTAGCCATTGAATTAAGCCTGGTATAGAGTTCACGCCCCAGTTCGCATATAGCCTTTGCATTTTCAGAAACATTTTCCTGGCGCCATGCAAAGGATACGGTTTTTAGAAGAGTAATCAAAGTAGTTGGGGTTGCCAGGATAACTCCTTTATTTACACCTTCTTCTATAAGCTGAGGGTTTTTGACAAGAGCCGCACTAAAAAAATTTTCACCTGGAATAAATAATACAACAAATTCAGGGGTTGGACTAAACTGTTTCCAGTATGCCTTTTGTGCCAGTTTATGCATATGCGATTGAATCTGTTTTGAATGTGTAGCTGTCAATATTTCGCGTTCTTCTTCCGTCTCTGCTTCCAGCGCTTCAAGATATGCTGAAAGAGGAGCCTTGGCATCTACAACAATCTGACGATTGCCAGGGAGATAAACAACCATATCAGGCCGCATAATGCCATTTTCATTGTAAGCTGACTGCTGCTCAAAAAAATCGCAGCGGTTCTGCATTCCGGCAAGCTCAGCAACTCGTTTAAGGGTGATTTCTCCCCAACGCCCCCTAACGTGCGGCACACGAAGAGCCTTTACAAGATTGCCTGTTTCTTTTTGAAGCGTCTGCTGGGTTTCCACAAGGGAAAGTACCTGCTGAGAAAGCCCGCCATATGCTTTTTCCCGTGATCTCTCCATAGCCTGAATATGCTGGTCATATCTATCAAGAGAATCTTTTATGGGCACAACAATATTTTTGACTTCCTTGCTACGCACATTGAAATCACTTTTGGCTGCTTCCATATATTTTGAAAGGGTAGTTTTTGCAAGATCAAGAAAAGTCTGGTTGTTTTCCCTTAAAGCACTGGCGGAGATCGCTTTGTAAGCATCAACCATATTATTCCGAATATCCTCGAGCATTTCTATCTTTTCATTCACGGCGAGGCGCTCTTTATCTATAATTGTTTCTAACTTTGCCTGGTTCTCTTTCAGCTCAGTGATTGTAGCGTTAAGCGAATAAATCTCTTGTGAGCGCTCTTTAAGTGTTTTTTTGAGGTCTTCCATCTGTTCCAGTCTGCTTAATGCAGAAAAATGTTCTTTAGAAATCTCCAGGAACTCCTTTGAAAATTTTGACCTTGCAAAAAACCAAGCTATCAAAAAACCAAATGCAGCGCCGATAATAAAGAAAACAATATATTCCAATATATTCATTTATACTTCTTTTCTCACAAATGTTCCGCTTTTCCCCCCTGATTTTTCAAGAAGACATATATTTGATATAATTATGTTTTTATCATGCGACTTGCACATATCATATATTGTGAGAGCTGCAACAGATACTGCTGTAAGAGCCTCCATCTCAACACCTGTCTGAGCGAAAAGCCGCACCAAAGCTTTGACCTTGATTGAATTTTCATCTTTATCCGGTTCAAAATTGATATCAATATGTGAAATATTAATTGGGTGGCACATTGGAATTAGTTCCGAAGTTTTTTTTGCCGCCATTATTCCTGCGATTCTGGCGGTATCAAGCACATTGCCCTTTTTTATTGTATTATTATAAATCATTTCAAATGTTGAAGGCTCCATTGAAACAATCCCTTGAGCAACCGCCGATCTTAATGTCGGTTCTTTATCCGTTATATCAACCATCCGTGAGTGTCCATCATTGTCAATATGAGAAAATGAAGACATAAAAAACTCCTTACAACTTACGTTTCGATAGTTTTTTCTTGCGCTTATTGAATTAAACACACACTATAGAGCCTCTTGCAGAAACACATGAAACAACGTTGCGTGCACTATATATTGCATAGAGGCGTTGGCCATGGCACATTATGTAGCACTGCACTATCGATCGGCGTTGTTTCTGCAAGAGGCTCTATATGTTGCGATCAAGTTATAAGTGCCTAAAGTGAGCTAAAGTATATTAAAGTGCCTAAAGTTAAGGTATCGCTTCGCTCCATTAATTCATAAATTTTAACTCCCTTTAGACACTTCATATTTTATTGGCTTAGATTATTTTTTTGCCTGGCTTAAAATTAGCTGCGCCGAAGGCGCATTCCTTAACTTTAGGCATTTTAGGCACTTTAATATACTTTAGGCACTTAAAATCTTAGGCACTTTGGCTCAAAGAATTGATAAATTATACCTCTAAAAACTAGCGAAAGCTAAGTTACAAAAAATACTCTATTTTTTTCGTAACAGTTGATTTAATATCATCAATGGCTTCGCTGAGTACTTTTATAACATTCTCCCGGATGTCACCGGCAACAACAAGAAGCATAACATCATCCCCTACTGACAGCTCTTTGTCTTCTGCTATCTTAACCAATATTTCTATAATGCCCGGCCTTTTTTTATGCTTCTCTATCACCTTGTGCAGTTGTTCGTAATCCACCGTGATGTTCAGCCCTGATACTCTCCTGCCATCTCGTGATGTACCCCGCACGACTCCATTATGACAAAGAATCATCCCAACCCTGTCATAATGCGGATGTCTTTTTATAATTTCTATAAGGGGAATTAAATTCATTTAATAATTTCTTCTGCTCTGGCCAGATCATCAGGAGTATTAATATTAAAAAAAGAAATCAGATCAGGATCCTTTTCACGCAAAATATTTTCAGGAAGCTTTTTGACTCTTACTTTTTTAAAGAACTGTTTAATCTTAAGCTCTTTTTGAATCAGATTATTTTCAATTGGCTTAAGACATCTTTTTGAATACACCGCACATAGCGGCTCCATCCCATTTAAAGTTTCCGGTATAATAACGTCAACTCCCGTTTCTATACTATTAATAACAGTTTCAACCAACTCCTTTTTCAGGAATGGTATATCGCATGCCGTAATAAATGTATAAAAATTATTTGTAAAAAAAAGTCCTGTATGTATTCCTGTTAAAGAACTTCTAAACGGAAATATATCAGACACAATATGTAAATCCCACGCAAGGTATTTAAGCGGGTCATTGGCAATCAGAATAATTTCATCAAAAAGGGAATCAAATATTTCATATGTCCTGTCCAGAATGCGCTTTCCCCCAACATTTATAAACGCTTTGTTTATGCCCGAAAAGCGCTCGTTCTGTCCGCCCGCCAATATCACTCCTGTACAGGGAAATCTCATTACATCAAGACCTTTTTGAACGGTTCACGGTTAATAGTTTACAGTTAATCAAAATAGATAAAATAAAAGCCAAAATCAAGGCAATTTCAGGTTTTTTAATTTTGATAAATGTCATCCTTCATTCACCGGTTTACACTTTTTTCGAAAAAGCGAGTATTATCGAATTAAATGACGATGTCGAAACTGGAAATTTGAAATTAGGTAACGCATCTACATCTTTGTATTTTTTTCAATTTTCAATTTCTAGTTTCAAATTTCACTGCCAAAATACAAGATCAACAAAGTGTAAACTACTTTGGACTTTTCGTGAAGGATGCCTTATAAATTTATAACTCTTGATATTAACTTACTTAATGATATAAAAAGGTATTCACTGCCTAAGCATAATAATCTATATGAATATATCGGAGAGAACAATGAGCGAATACGATACAATTCTGGATGCATCTGATATAGACCGTGTACTTTCAAGAATCACTCATAAGATCCTTGAAGTACACAAGGGCGCTGAAAACCTTACACTTATAGGCATTCATACACGGGGAGTTTATATTGCGAAACGTATCCGGTCCAGGATTAATGAAATTGAAGGCATTGAAATACCGACAGGCAATATTGATATAACTCTGTACCGTGATGACTGGACCAGAATCAGCCACCACCCCATCGTCCAGGCAACAGATATATCCTTTCCTCTCGATGGGAAACAGATTATTTTAATAGATGATGTTCTTTTTACAGGTCGGACCATAAGAGCTGCCATGGATGCTATTATCGATTTTGGCAGGCCCGATCGTATTGAACTTGCGGTGCTTGTTGATAGAGGCCACAGAGAACTTCCGATTCAGGCCAACTATGTTGGAAAATTTATTGAAACAAGGCGCTCGGAAACAGTAAATGTTTTGCTCACTGAACATGATGGTCAGGACAGGGTTATCATAGAAAAGCATTGATCAGAAATTTACAAACTCGTAACAGTTTAGGAACGGGGACGAAATAACTTCCCCAAGTAGACGCATAGATTTGGGTCAAATTTGTTCGATCTCAAATCACAAAAGTTGATGGAATAGCAGGCTATTTTGATATTTTTGTGATTTGAGATCGGGCAAAGGTGGCCTGAAGCT
>JAUWFS010000066.1:0-14417 GCA_030606805.1 Deltaproteobacteria bacterium | reverse complement strand
TTTACATCCGCCACAGACAATACTTCCGCTATATCATCAATAATCCATTCCATTTGAGTTGGAACGTCTTCAAGTGAAACAAACCGGAAAACATCTCTTAATATTCCGATTGTGCGGGGAATGTTGTCATAAGCGAGCTTTCTGTTGAAATCCTTTTTTGCCCTCATGCGCGCGGCAAACAGGCCATAAGTAATTGTCTGGGAATAGAGATCGGCAAACTCCTCTTTTGAAAGCCCGCTGATTAAAAACTGCCTGAACGCTTCATAAAATCCAAAGATAACGCCCTTACCGGTTCTTTCTTCCTCTGCCAGCTCTTCGGCAATTACCTCGTCCTTTAAAAAGCTCGTGCGTTTGGCCAGCTCTATTGCCAGGTTTTTTGCATTATAAACCTTGGGCAGAGAGAATGAATAAAACGCTTCCATCAATTTTGTAAAATCGGGCTCTTTTTCAACCGGAGGAATTGTTTTGAGTTTATGCATGATAAAGGGTCGTGCTATTGAAGCTTTATTGACCAGTATGCCGTTTCTATAAAGCCTGAACTCAAAAAAATTGGTTAATATCAGGTTGGGGAATGTGTTTCTGTATCTCTCTAACTGTTCTGATTTTTCTATCAAATCCAGATTTTCGGTTGTTGGAGCTTTAGCTTCTATATATCCTACAATATGCTGCTTTCCATCCCAGACCCGGAAATCAGGATTACCCGCTTCAGTGCTCTTGGGTAGTGTGGTAATGTGAATTTTTTGTTTACCAAAGGATTTGGCCGTTTCTTTCAAGAATGCCTCAAGAGTCGAATAATAACTTTCTTCTCTGGCATCCCCCTGATTTGCGATTTTAAATATCTTTTTCAGATATGATTTCAGCATTCAGATTTCCTGGATTTAAAATGAATAAAACGATTTAATCAGGTCAATAAAATCAAGCAGATAGATATTTCTCAAGAGCTTCAGTTACCACAGTATTAAGAGTAGTTCCCTTGGCTTTGGCTAATAAAGCTGCTTCGCGATGAAGATCACTTCCGGTTCTAACATTAAAACTACCTTTAAACGGTCTTTCAGGGATTTTTCCTTCTTTGGTGCAAAGATCTAAATAATCATCTACCGCATCTTCAAACGCCTCGCATAAACTGTCAACATCACTGCCTTCATAACCAAGGAGGCTGCGAATAAATTCTATCTTCCCATGAAAAATTCGATCCTCATCGCTGTAATGAACTGAACCATAATATCCTTTGTAACTCATCATATCTTTCATAACATCCCCTCTTTTTTAAGAAATTTAAGGATATCATCAATAATATACATTTTGATAATATTATTGGGGTGAGGCTGCAACATAAAGATGAGAGGTGTAAAGGGTAACATAAAACTATCCAAAATTAACAATGCCCTTTATTTTATACTCGTGAAAGAAAATTTTCCAATACAAATATTTTCCTTCTGCGAAAAAACACGGGACTTTCTGCTATCGATATTGCTTTTAAATTATCATATCCAGAAACAAACCAGGGCTCTTTGCAAGATGGAACTTTCCAGATCCAATTCGGCGTTTCAATTCCCATTTCATCACATAAATACTCTATTGTTGAAGCTAATAGTGAATCGATATTTTCATCATTTAAGGAGAAAGGCTTCTCTATTAGACTATGATCGCGTGTACGACGTAAATCATCGACAAATTCCATAAATGGAATTCTCCAGTTTTCCCCACTTTTCAATATAGCGATCTTAGCTTCTTGAATTGTCCTGTATTTCATCGAATACTTCCTCTAAAAAAAAATTGAGTCGCCGGTTTGATAATTCGACGTGGATAATATTTATCTATTATTTTAAATACTTCATCAACAGTAGTGATCTTCAATTTATTGATTAAAAACTCAATATCCTTACTGTCTGTTCCATCAATTCTTGCTGAAATGGATTTCATCGCCAACATATATTCCGGATCAGCAACCATAACGACCAAGAATAAGGGGGTCACCCATTAAAGGGCAGGTCACATCTTGACGGGCTCACTCCATTTTAGCGGAAAGAAATAGGGATTGACCGAGGATTTTGAAAAACTTCTGATATATATAAGGGTCTTCAACAGCCCTAATATTGTATTGTAAACTTGCCCGCACCAACGATCGGGTTTTTTCCTTTGGGCGTATGGTTACTGTCATACGGATCAGGTCCTTTCGATAATTGAACGGCCCCCAGCTTCTAAAGTTGGTATTGAATATAATCAATTCATCAGTTTTATAAAGATAATACGTCGGATGATTTCCCCAGGAGTTGTCATGATTGAACAATTTTTTACCCGACACGACACCCAGATCCTCATCCAGCACATCAATATCAAAAAAAAGATCCTGCATGGTAGCTACAGCAGCTCGCATGATTTTGACTTTATCCGTGATATCAAACACCCGGGTCTGGATAGACCGCAGTTTGACCTGGCTGTCTTCCGATATCAGGATTTGGCTTTGGGAGCTCCATTGGATAGATGTCCCCCATCGCATAGCACATCCCTGAAACGTCAAACTCATGAACAATACCAAGGCAAAACGAACGAAAGATTTTTTAGATAGCAAAGACAGTTTCATTTTTCTCTGGCGGTTTCAGGTTTTACAAAACATTTTTCACTCTTACAGGGTGTTACTGATCCGTCTTATCCTCTTGTAGCAAACAAGGATCGTTCTACAGCGATGAAAAAGTTCTGATAAATTTTCGGGTCCTCAATAGGTTTGGCATTGAATATGGCATTGACCCGGACTTCGGTCTGCTTTTCCCCCTTGGCCCGGACGGTGACCGTTAATTCCACAAATCCACGACCACCGGGTCCAAACTTGCCTGCTGTCACCAATCCCATGGGACCGTTGGCTCGTTCGATGATAAACCCCAGATCCTGCAAAGAGGCTACCACGCCTCTCAAAACCTTATTCTGATCTTTGACATCAAAAGCCCGGGTCTGAAAACTCCGTATTTTCATTTGGGCATCTGTAAGAGCCAACAAATCTTTAGGTGGTTGTCCCCCTACACAAGCCTGCAAAAAAAAGCTCAAACCTAATACAAATAAACTATAACGGCCGTTCACGGTCAGTCTCCTCTCAGATTTTATGGGCTTCGAGAAATACGCTCTTGGACAGTTTTGCGAAGAACTGCTGGTAGATTTTTCCATCGTAAATCATTTCCAGGCGCTGTTGCCCAGGTGGAATATTCTGGTCACCGCTACTCCCATCCCCCTTCCACACCATTCTATAGAAATGGATACGAACCGAGAAGCGGGATGAGTCTGACTCAGATCGGCGGGTCACCAAGGTGGCATTTATCTGTTGGTGCAGATCAACTGGCATAATAATGGCTTTCCCGCCAATAGATCCCAGTAAAAAAATAAAGACTTGCAGTATTTCCTGCCCGTATTCTCGGGCACTCCGTTCCTTGGCCGCCCGAAGCACACCAACCTCAGTCGAACTTTCTTCCACCTGAAAACCCAGGTCCAGCAAGACAGCGGCCGAAGCGGACAGCAATTCCTTCTCATTGGAGGTATCAAACATACGGGTTTGCAAAGCCCGATGCTTGGCGCTTTCCGGAGTCAACTTAAAAAAATCCTCTGCTTTGGGCATCGCGACACAGCCCGACAGCAGGCCGCCCAAAATTAGAAAAAGAAGCCACCAAAGCCTTTTCGAGGCATTTTCCTTCCAAGGGGCTTTAGAATTGGGTGTAGTTGTAAGCAAAGTCTCTCACCTTTTTCTGCTCATCAAATTTAATGATAATCGTCAAAGTCTTTTGAGTACTGGTGCTTTCCGCCTGGCGGGTACTGCCTCCCAAGATAATAATACCTCCTCCGAAGGACTTTCGCGTATCCACGCGGTTAGAAGATACCTTATCGTATATCCAGACTTCACGGCGTTTTTCATCAGTAGTTACAATATTGGGCGATCCCAATATCGCCGCAACATCAGAAGCTGGCATGCCTTCTTTAATTTCTCCCTGAACTTTACCGACGGTTAAATTGGTCGCATCTGGTCCTGCATTGGCTGGATGGGTCATACAGGCGGATAAGGATGACAGGATGAAACCCAACGAGATGATCCACAAAAGTTTACTTTTCATAATACTTCCCCCAAGTCTGAAATTTAATCTGTTATTCCAAAAATTGAAACCCTGTTTTAAATTTGATCACACCTGAAGCTCACGTTCAGAAGGTTTGTTTCATAAAATTGAGTTTGTAAATTTCTGATTTGTCTAATTTTGTTGACCTTTTGAATTATTATATTGTAAGAATCCATGTAAGTCAATAAAAGACCAGTTGATTTAAATTATAATATTTTCGAATACTTCTATGAGTTAAAATGGATTACATCGCCGGATATATAGGCAGAAAAGCCTCAAGCGCTACAAACCACATTTCTAACTTATTCGCCTTTACCTACCGAATATTTGTTCTCATATTCCAAAAACCTGAGGCAGGCAGGGCTCTTGTCAGAAGAATTTCTCTTGAGCAGGTTTATTTTACCTGTGTTCAGGCTTTACCTATTATTATTCCGATAGCGCTTGTTTTTGGAAGCATGCTAATCATACAATTTACCAAGGTTTCAGGTCAGTACGATCTTGGTAAAACAATGGTAATGCTGATTGTTAGAGAGCTTGGTCCCGTTATAACAGCACTTTTGGTCATATTAAGATCAGCAACCGCTGTAGCCATAGAGATCAGCTATATGAACATTTTCCATGAAATAGATGCTATTGAAATGGCAGGAATTGACCCGATGCGTATAGTCTGCCTGCCAAGATTAATCGGGATAACTTCAGCTATACTTTGCCTTTTTATAGTTTTTGATCTGGTAGCTATTATCGGAGGTTATTTGATAATCTGGATATTTACATATATACCCATGGGCGACTTTATAACACAAATAGGTAAAGCTATAACCGCCACCGATATTGCCGTTGGAATTATAAAAGCTATATTCTTTGGAATCGCAATTACCGTTACATGCCTTAAACATGGTTTCAGTGTAAAAAGACTTATTACAGACATACCGGTCGGCACCTCCAAAGCCGCTGTTGAATGTTTTTTTTACTGTCTTGTTATCAATGTTATTATATCGATATTGTTTTACATGTAGAGTACGCAGAAAAAAATGTATTTGATCAATCTTGTTGATTATACTATTGATTTCCCGGAGAGTGATTGTAGCTTTAATAAATTGAATTTTACCCTTTCCCGTGGCGATGCTTTTGCAATAATTGGTGATTCTCCCGATCAAGCACATATGTTTCTTAAGGCACTTGCAATGCTGGTTAAACCTGTATCCGGCGATTTCTACTTTAAAGATAAAAAAGTGGATTTTTCAGACTATCGAAACCTTTTGCCCTGCAAAAAAAAGATAGGCTATATCGCTTCAGATTCAGCAATGATCAGCAATATAACTGTCAGAGAAAATCTTCTTTATACGAGATACTATTTTGAAAATTTACTCTCGCTGCCTTTAGATGAAACAGCGAAAAAATTATGCGAAAACTTTGGCATTTACGACAAACTTGATATTTATCCCGGAAGGCTTAGCAGCGTAGATTTGAGAATCGCTATTGCAATACGCGAGCTTGTCAAGTCTCCTGATTTACTTCTTCTTGAACGTCCTGAAGACTTCATAGGACACACCAACTTCGATCTTTTTACAGAGGTTTTGAGGGATATGGTGTTGACCAAACTTCCTATTGTTTTTATATCTTATGCCAAGGATTTCATTGAAGAGTTTTCCAACAAAAAAATATTTCTCAAAGATGGGACGTTATCAATTAGTTAATTTGCTATGGAAGTCGATTACAATAAAAAAGAGAAAATAGTCGGAACATTTGTAATAGGTATGGTGGTCATTATGCTTGCAATGTTGATTATAATAGGCAGGGGCAAGGACTGGTTTAAAACATATATTACCTATTATACGACATTTGATGAAAGTTATAATCTTAGAGAAAATGCTGCTGTTAAACTATACAAAACAGATATAGGAAAAATAAAAAAAATTACGCTTGCTGAAGATAAAGTAAAAGTTAAATTAATTATTCTGGAAGATTATTCATCCAGGATCAGAAGTGATTCCGTTGCGATTGTTGACAGTCCCACTTTTATAGGTTCTGAATACATCGCCATAATACCAGGCACCGCTGAAGCTCCTCTGATTAAAGAAGGCGGTAAAATTCCTTCCAGGGAAAAAAAATCTGTTGATGATATTCTTGCAGAATTTGAGGTGGAGAAAACAGCCAAAATGGTTATTCCCGCAATACAGGATGTTGCAGAAATTGCTCAAATAATGAGAGATCCTAAAGGACCTTTGTTTGCCTCACTTGATAGTTTCAACAGAACGCTTTCTTATTTTGAGAGAGTTGCACGGGATCTAGAAGCAGGGAAAGGCACTATCGGGGGAATAATCAGATCCAGGGAGTTGTTGGATAAAATTCTTAGCGATCTTGATAAATTGGGTGAGATCCTTGAAAATATAAATAAAGCTTCTTCAAAGACTCCCGTAGTAATGGATCAGGTACAGGACAACCTTGCGGCAATAAAAAAGATAGGCAATGATGTATCAGAAAGTGTTTCAAGCATTAAAAGGATAGTAAAACAAGTTGAAGAAAATCATGATATCCCTGAAATTACTCATTCTGTAAAAAATGGAATTAAAGAAATAAGAGATAGTGTAGATGAAATAGATAAAGTTGTTCAGTCTCTTCAGGAAAATTTCTTGATAAAGTCGAATCTTCCTCCTGAAGAGGAACCGGAGAATATTGATGCCGGGCTCCGGCAGTAGTGATATCAGGGATCAGAGATCAGGTGCCGGGAAAACGTCAAAGTAGATTACAACTTAGTCAATTAGAAGTATTTTCAAAATGCTTAAATGCGAAATCCGAATATCGCCTGATCTTATAAAAATGGCCGAAACAATATCAAAATTCGAATATCAAATGACCAAAACTTTACAGATAGTTACGCAATATTTATCAAGATCTTCGAAAATATCATTTGTTTTAAATTTAGGATTTGGAACATTCGTATTTGTTTCGAATTTCGTGCTTCGAATTTCGAATTTATAAAAAACAAATTAAGCAAGAAATTTACTATTTCACCAGCTTGTTTATGAAAATGACGTAGCCTTGGATCAATGGGGCAGTGGTCAAAGGAATTTAACACATGTATAATAGTCGAAATATGCCATTGCTATATTTAGGCGTAGCTCTGATTGCATTGTACGGCTGTGTCGGTTGTGTACAAAAGACCAGGATCACTGTGATCAGGCATGCCGAAGTATCCCTTCAAAACATCAGGACGCTGGCTATACTGAAATTTGACGGCATGCATGAAGAGTTGGTTCGAAAAGCACTTTATAATAAAATCATCGAGGTCCAAAATTTAACTAATAAAGTTGATTACATTAGAGTTATAAATATCGGGCAGACCAGGTTTGACAATTTTGATAAGTTGGATGCAGGCGCTGTTATTTCAGGCGGAGTTGTTGCCACTATAAAAGACGTTCATGATACCGAGAAGGTAAAGATACACGAGGGAACTGGTGAATATAAGGAAGGCAAGAATGTGTTCGGGCAGAAAGCAGAAGTGGAGATTCAACGAACCGTTATAAGAGAAGTCCCCTATGTTATGCGTCAGGCCAACATTATTGTAGATTTTAATATAGTTAACCTGAAAACCAAACAGCGTATTTTTGCTGATAAGGTTTCGGAAAAATATAAAGAAAAGTTCGGTGGAAAAAATGAATATAGAAGTTATTTAGAAAGCAGGATGAGTCAGCTTCCTCCGCAAAATCAAACCCTGGAGGAGCTTTCCGATAAAGTTGCCTCAAGGATTACTGCAAAAATTTTTACTACCGAGATTACCAGAATTGTAGAATTTGATAACGGCAGTAATAAATATGCGATGGGCATAGGCGGCAACAAGAAGGTTAAAGAAGGGATTAAATGCGCCAAGAACGGGGAATGGGAAAAGGGCATAGAGATCTGGATGGATGTGCTTAATACTGAACCGGAAAATTCAGCGGCTTTCTATAACCTGGGAATTGCTTATGAAAAAATTGGAGATTTGGAAAACCTGAAGATAGCACAAAAAATGTATAAAAAAGCTGTCAAATATGGAGACAAAGAAATTTATTTAGATGCTCTATATAGAGTAAAGGCTGCAATCAGTGATTTTTCAATAGGTCAGCAGACAAGATGATCACACGTATATAAGGTGAATAGACTGAAGGCTGAAGGTAGGAAGGCGGTCAGGGAGCTTCGGCCTTCAGTCTATATTCACCTGAGTAGTTAAAAATTTGAGTTATGCAATAGGTTTTAAGCCACCCAGACTCGTATCCGGGTGGCTTTTATAGTTGTAGCCGTGAACGTTTACTTATAATTTATATGGAGGTTCATAATTTGGCAAAACTGCTTGTAATTGATAATTACGATTCTTTTACTTACAATCTTGTTCAAATGTTTATGAATTATGATCTTTCTATTGAAGTGTACAGAAGTGACAAAATTTCTCTTGAGGGGGTAAAAGCAATATGCCCGGATTATGTACTTATCAGCCCCGGACCCAAAGGTCCATCCCATTCAGGAATATCTATCCCGCTGATTAAATTTTTAAACGGCAAAGTACCTGTTTTGGGTGTTTGTCTGGGCATGCAGTGTATTAATGAAGCGTTCGGAGGCAGTACTGTCAGATCTCCTTTGCCGGTACATGGAAAAGTCAGCATGATTTACCACAATAATGATAAAATCTTCAAGGGTCTTCCTTCTCCCTTTGCCGCAGCGAGATATCATTCATTGATGATAAAACTTAATTCAAGAAAACTAATTATAACCTCTCAAACCAGTGATGGTGTTGTTATGGGGCTTTCTCACCATAAACTCCCGATTCACGGGGTACAGTTTCATCCGGAAAGTTTTCTTACAAAGAATGGATTTTTAATAGTTGAAAACTTTCTCAGACTTGGGCCGCTTGCTTATGAAAGCCGTTGAATTTTCAATTGATAAAATAAAAAAAATTGCCGGTGAGATTGATGGTATTTATACTGAAAACATTGAATTAGGCGAATCTTTCCTTGACTTTGCTGCTCGTTTTGCCTCAATGCCCGGCACGGTTATCCTCATGAGCGGAGGAGATAATGACTGTTCAAGATACCATATACTTGGCGCAAAACCCTGGCTGACCTTTACCGGACGCATCAATGAAATGAAAATTAAAGCCGAAGATCATAGCTTTAATTTTAGAGCAGATCCCTTTGATACGCTTCGGAATATCTTAAATGCTTACAAGCCCTATGTTCAGCATTTGCACGGCCATAATATACAATCGCCTTTTGCTGCCGGCATTTTGGGATACCTGTCTTACGATCTTAAAGATTCTCTTGAAAAACTTCCCCGCACTTCTATAGATGATCTTTATCTTCCGCATATATGCTTTTTTGCTCCTTCAATAATAGTTATACATGATCGAAAGGAAGACAGAACATCTCTTTTTATTCCTGAACGCATTGTTTCCGAAAAAAGTGTTTTGCACAAAGACCTTGAAGTTTTTAAAAATATACAGGCATCAAAACAACCGCTAATAGAGAGTTTCAGCGGAGATACAGATGGATTTCGATCAAATTTTACAAGATCCAAATACATAAACGCGGTTAAGCAGATAAAAGAATACATTGCATCGGGCCATGTATATCAGGTGAACCTTTCCCAGCGATTTGAAATGAATTTTGAAGGCAGCGCTTTTGGCCTGTTCAAAACACTTTATAATCTTAATCCCGCTCCCTTTTTTTCTTATATAAATGCCGGAGATCATTTTATTGTTTCCACATCACCCGAACGTTTTCTTCTTCAGTCGGGAGACCGGCTTGAAACCAGGCCAATAAAGGGCACAATGCCAAGGGGAGATACTTTAAAAGAGGATAAAAAACTCGGTCTTGAGCTTAAAAACAGCAAAAAGGATGATGCCGAGCTTTCGATGATAGTTGATTTACTGCGTAATGATTTGGGAAAGATATGTAAGGCAGGATCTGTTCGTGTGGTTGAGCACAAAAGACTTGAGGCATACAAGAATGTTTTTCATCTTGTGTCAATTATTGAAGGAGTTTTGGACAAAGATCGTGATGCAGTGGATATTATCAAAGCTGCATTTCCCGGTGGTTCGATAACAGGCTGCCCTAAAATCAGATCAATGGAGATAATAGATGAACTGGAGCCTCACAGACGTCATATATATACAGGTTCCACAGGATATATAAGTTTCCACGACACAATGGACCTTTCTATTGCTATCCGCACAGCCACAATAGTTAATAAAAAAATCATATTTTCAGTCGGAGGAGGCATTGTCTTTGATTCAGATCCCTTTGATGAGTATGATGAAACAATGCATAAGGGCAGAACGCTTATAGAGGTCTTCAAAGGAAAAAAAAAAGTATTAAGCAGCAAAAAACATGTCTGGATTAACGGAAGCATTGAACCCATAGATCTTGCGAAGATAAATGTTACAGATCAGGGGTTTTTATTCGGATATGGTTTTTTTGAAACAATCAGGGTGGATAAAGGAAAGCCACAATACCTTGAAGAGCATATTTCAAGATTTAATCAAACATGGAAACATCTTTTTTTCAAACGAGTCCCGGATTTGACCTGGCAGAATATTATATATCAGGTGATTTCCAGTAACGGGCTGCTGGAAGAAACTGCGGCAGTTAAAATTGTTGCGTCAAAAGGAAACAGCGAAAACTCTTCTTTAAATTTTACGCTTATAGTTATGGCCAGACCATATACTCATCGGCTGGCAGAAAAAAAAGAACTAGGAGTAAAGCTTGTTATTTACCCGAAGCCGCGTCAGACACCCCTTGCTGATTACAAAACCCTGAATTATTTATACTACCTGCTTGCTGGAGAATGGGCAAAAAAAAAGGGGGCTGATGAAGCACTCATATTGAATCCGGATGATACGATCTCTGAAACAAATACAGCAAATATCCTGCTGATCAAGGATAAAACTTTCATAAGGCCGGTTTCGCCGCATGTGCTGCCCGGTATCATGGAAAAGGTTGTATGTGAACTTCTTTTAAGTTGGGGTTATATATCAGAAAGCAAAAAGCTATGCCTTAAAGATTTGTTTCTATCTGATCAGGTTATTATCACTAATTCACTTATTGGTGCTATTCCGGTTCTGAGCATTGACGGAAAAAAACTAAAAAAACCCACAGACCTTTGGATGAAAATCAACGATGCGGTACTATAGCCGCTATGCTTATTCCCTTCCGCGTAATGTATCACACCGCCTAAAACCCTATATGTTTCGCCCGTTATGGAATCTCTTAACCTCAGCACTCTTTCCAGTAGTTCTTTGAAGTAGTCTTTACCAAAATAGTGACCATTTTTAAGCCGTTCATCATCCATGGTGATGTGGGGTACACGCTCATATACAAATCCTTGACGGATATTGTTTTGTGTCGGTGCTTCGGATGGTGCTATTCGGGTAATTTCTGCTTCCGTTAACAAATCCCGAGCCACGGTCAACCGATCTCGCAAATAAGTCAGATAAGAGTGAATCCCATCTCGCCACGTATCCCGGAATGCTTTTACCTGTTCCGGTTCTCTTGTAATATGATCAACCTTGCCATCCTTTACATCTCGACTGGTAGTGGACCACTGGAAATTGGAATTGAATTTGATACCATAAGGCGGGTCAATATAGATGCACTGCACTTTTCCGCGAAGCCCCTCACGTTCCGCCAATGACGCCATGACCTGCAAACTGTCGCCCAAGATCATGCGGTTGGACCAGTTGGCATCGTGTTGGTAGAATTCGGTTTTTGCGCCTTCGCTGGGCAGACCGTTAAAATCCGAAAAAAGATCTATCTGTTGTGGTACACCGGACTTTTCCTGTGTTTCGGTTTGTTTGATCAAATCGTCAATCAAAACCTTGGGATGAAGCTTCTCTTGAATATACAAAGGCGGTGCCTGCACCACCAGATCGGACCAGTCCTGTTCATCCTTGCCGCGCCAGACAAGCTGGGGGTCCAAATCCCGGTTGCGGCGTTTATATGCGATTTGAATGGGCGTTTCTTCGTCCTTTCGCATCACGGACTGATATTCGGCCGTGGGGATGTTCTTGCGACTCGCTTCTTCGTGTGTCAACGTTTCTATAGTTTTCAAAGTTTTTTTCTTTTTTAACGTCATTACGCTTTACCCTTCTCAATCGTTTGCCAGCGTCCGCCCCTGGCGGGGCCGATGCGACGCAGGCGGCCTTTTTTTCGCAATTTTGCGATCTGTTTTTCCACGGCGCGGGTGGTGAGACCAAGTGTTTCGGATAGTTCAAGAATAGTCATTTCCGGATTATCAGAGAGAAGGCTGAGAACCTGATTTTCAGTTTTCCCCGAACTTTTCCCCGAACTTTTCGGGTAATCAGTCAAGTCGACTGAACCCCTGGGCGCTTTTCGATGAATTGTTACGGTGAAAAGACAGCCTTCACGATCATCTGCAAAGTCTATATCACGCCATTCTTCCAACGCGCGTTTAATCCCGGACCCAAGTCCGTGGTAGGGCAAAAGCCCCTTTGCCACAAACGAAACCAGAATCGGATTTCGAATATTGGAAATACCGGCCAGAATCCGTTCGACCGTCAGGTTGTTAGGCAGGTGACCGGGGCTGATGATCTCTATACGGTTGTCAAAAATGAAAAGCCGGATGGGAGCGCTCACCAGATAGTCACGGTGAATCAATGCATTGACCAGGAGCTCTTCAAAAACCAGTTCCGGAATCTCAGGCAGTCCCGGCGCATTAACACCACGTCCGTCTTGCACCTTGTGCAGGTTGCGCATGACAAACGACAGGGAATCATCAAAAACTTTGCTCAATGGACCGGAAAAATCTTCGGTATCGAGATAATTACTGACATGAATCTCATTGCCAGGATATCGAATCGCCTTTATAACAAACTGGGGCTTGATCCACTCGGGACGTTCCGTAAACAGAAGCACTCCCGCCAGATTCAAGCACCCGGTATCGGTAGCCAGGCTCATATTTTGCAACAACTGTATCAAATCCCTGGGCTTATCCGGGAAATCCAGTTTATAAACATCGCGGATAAAATCGCGGAAACGAAGCTTGTCGAGTTTATCTATTCCGGCTTTTGTGGGGAGTTCGTCAGCGTGGAACTGATCGGAAAACTGGAAAAGCCGGCGCAGTTCTTCCTTGGAATTGATTCGCCGCTTATCTGCCCCGCATTTCAGCCAGATGACCCCGTTTTTATCAAAATACGGTTTGTCGAGGCCTTTTGGCACGGTGAGCACAATAACAATGCGTCCGGTCGGAAGCTGAACATTTTCCGTCTGAACCGTCAAGGGGCTCCGCACATGCTGACTGGCCGCATTGCTGATGAGCTGATTGATTCTTGCCACATCCTTTGGCAAAAGCCCCGGCATTGAACCATCATCCGCCACGCCAATAAAAATCGTCCCCCCGTCGGAATTGGCAAAAGCCACCATTTCCGAGGCCAGTGAATCGCCATTGCGCACATCGACCTTGAACTGACGGGTGCTGTCTTCACCTGATGCGCTGGCGGCAAGCCGATCGTCTATCATTCCTTGTTCCTTTTTGCTTCCTTTTTTCACCAGTCACCCTTCATTATTTCTTCGATCATTTTGTTAAATTTTTCTTCAACTTTTGCTTTAAAGTCAGCTTCGATCTGGTAAACTTCGGTGAATTCAGCAAACGCCCAGCGGCCATAATGTCCGTGGTTATTTACTCCTGGGACCCAGTAGGTCTCCATATTATCAATGCTATAAAACCGAAAATTCATCCTCAATATTTTTGTCCCGGTCTGTTTGGGGTTCAATTTTCTTTATATCAACAATGTGTTGCACTGTGATATGATTATCAGTGCTTTATGAATAATTTTCATTTCAGAAAATTCATTGCCTTTCACAGTGCTAAAATTAACCCATTGCGTGGCGCGTGCAAGCCTGGTTCGCAGGCTTAATTGATCTTGGTCAGGTATTGTTTGCGCTTTTGATCTTGATTCTAAACGATTTGTTTTGCACTTTCTGTAAGATTTTGCTTGAATTAATATCATCATTTCAAAGTTTTTCTTATCAGGTAAGCTGCAATTTGTCGAGATTCGTTTCTGGCACATCGTTTTACTGTAAACAGATTTTTGGGTCGATTTAATAATAATGGGCATTAAAAGGTGTTTTTATGATTAACGCTCTCACAGAATTTGAATCTTAACAAGCGATAAGCCATTGGTTTGTGTAATGGATGGTGCCTTGCATTTGTGGACTTTGCTTAGAGATGTTTTTAAAGACATAAAAAATAAAGTTTTTGTTTTAGATATTATTCATGTCTTGGAATATATTTGGATTATTGCCCATATAAAGCATAAAGAAGGAAGTGATG
>JAUWFS010000174.1:0-7325 GCA_030606805.1 Deltaproteobacteria bacterium | reverse complement strand
TTTTAAATATTTTTCTCAGAAAACACTTTAACCTCACATGAAAAATAAATTTGAGTTCTTACACTTTGTCAGCCTCTATTTGATATATTTTGATCAACCGTTAACTGTAAACCGTTAACCGTAAACGGCTACATTAAATGAAAATAAAATCCGCTGAATTCATTACAAGCGCTGTTAAGCCGTCTCAGTATCCTCCGGCAGTCCTGCCGGAAGTAGCTTTTGCAGGTCGTTCTAATGTGGGTAAATCTTCTCTTATTAATACGCTGTTAAATAGAAAGCGTCTGGTTAAGACAAGTTCAACACCAGGGCGTACTCAGCTTATCAACTTTTTTCTTATAAATGAGAAATTTTCGTTTGTAGATCTTCCCGGGTACGGATACGCAAAAGTTCCAGCGTCTATACAGAAAACCTGGGGCCCCATGATTGAGACATATCTTACTTATAGAAAAACTTTAAAAGGGATTGTATTAATTATGGATATACGGCGTATGCCCGGTAAGTACGAATTGGATCTTATGGACTGGCTTTATCATTATAATATTCCGGCCATCCTTATACTGACGAAAGCTGATAAACTCTCAAAAACAAAACAGATCAAGCAGCATCTTTCAATATCCAAAGCCCTGTCTGTTGATAAAAATCACTTGATACTGTTTTCCGCAAAATCACGTCAGGGAAAAGACAATGTGTGGGATCCCCTAGAAAAGTTATTACAGGAAGACCTTTGAAGAAAACAAATAACAGGTACTCTGACTTTAAATCAGGATTTGTAGCCATTGCCGGTGCTCCCAATGTCGGGAAATCCACTCTTTTAAACAGGATGATCGGCGAGAAAATTTCAATTACTTCCAAAAAGCCACAGACCACACGCAATCGTATAATCGGGATAGTGCACAGACCTTCCTCTCAGATAGTTTTTATTGATACACCCGGAATTCACAGGGCAAAAGGTCCGTTAAACATTAGAATAGTTGATGTCGCGTTTTCGGCCCTGGCTGATGTTGATCTGATTTTAGTTGTTTTAGACGTGACAAATCCCGATCCTGAGTCTGAAAAGATTTTGGTAAAACAACTTGGAAAACAGAAAAGACCGGTTATTCTTGTCCTTAACAAGATAGATCTAATAAAAAAACCTGAACTTCTTATCATCATAGATAAATGGATAAAGGCTTACCCTTTTGAGGCTGTTATACCTGTTTCTGCAAAACATGGAACTCAGGTGGAAGAGCTTATCAAGGCGATGGAGCTCATTCTTCCGAATGGTCCCCCATTCTTTCCCGAAGATGCCGTAACTGATATGCCGGAACGTTTTATTGCCGCCGAGATGGTTCGTGAAAAGGTTTTTCGTTTAACCGGTGAGGAAGTGCCATACTCAATAGCTGTGACTATTGATTCTTTTTCCGAAGACGCTAAAGGTTCTCTTGTTAAAATATATGCAACCATTCATGTTGAGCGTGATTCTCAGAAAGGCATAATAATAGGAAAAAGCGGAAGCAAGCTTAAAAAAATAGGCGAGGAGGCTCGCATGGAAATCCAGAGGATGGTCGGCGCAAAGGTTTTTTTAAAGCTTTTTGTGAGGGTGCAGAAAAACTGGAGCAAAGACACTAAGGCTTTGAGAAGATTCGGTTACTGATGATTGTTTCTTTTCATCCCTGTTTTGGGGCAGATAAATATATAATCTGTGCAGGACGCAAGCCCGATGCTGATGATCTTGCTGCAATAAAGGCTGCCGATGCTGTAATCCTGCCTCAGGGTTGCAATGAAGTCCTTTATAATATGGCAAGTAAAAATTGCTCCAATACATTTCCTTGTTATGAGGCAAAGTTTAAGTATCCCGGCAAAATAGGCCAGATTCGTCTTTTCAGGGAAACAAATGCTTTACACCCTAAATCTGTGACTTTTGAGAGAGTTTATTCTTTTTTAGATAATTATGGAGCAGAACCCGAAAACCTTGCTTTTGATTTTCCGTTTGTATTCAAGTTCGACTGGGGTGGAGAGGGTTACGGTGTATTTTTGATAACTTCTCCTGAAGAGCTTAAAGATGCTATTCAAAATGCTTTAAATTTTGAACGTGCCGGTCATGTGGGTTTTTTGATACAGGAATATATTCCTTCACAAGGCAGAAGCTTGAGAGTCGTTGTAATAGGGCAAAAATTTATTTCCTACTGGCGTGTTCAGGAAAATGCAGAAGAATTTTGTTCCAGCCTGGCAAAAGGAGCTTATTTAGACTTTGATTCTGATCCTGACATGCAGGAAGCGGCAGTAAAATCAGCAAAGCATTTCTGTAAAATGACAGGAATAAATCTGGCAGGTTTTGATTTTCTTTTTTCATCAGAAACGGTTATAAAAGAGCCGTTTTTTCTTGAAATAAACTATTATTTTGGCAGGCGTGGTCTGGGCGGGTCTGAGAAGTATTATAAAATACTTGAGTCAGAAATAAATAAATGGGTTTACAGCCTTGGTTTAAACCTAATATGAAAAAAAACAGTTTAAAGCCATTTGCATACGATCTTGATGATAAAGATATAAAGAGAGAACGCAATAAAGCAAAAGAGTTGAGAGCTTCACAGTGGTGGAAGCGCTGTCTTGCAAAAGGGATATGCCATTACTGCGGAAAGCAAACCCCGCCAAAAGAACTTACAATGGATCACATCGTGCCGATATCGCGCGGAGGCAGGAGCACAAAAGGCAACGTAGTTACTTGTTGCAAGGAATGCAATAACAAAAAAAAGCACCTTCTTCCAATGGAATGGGAAGAGTATTTAAAAAATATTTAATCAGAAAAAAGTTTCAATTTGATACGTTTTTGTTTAAAAAGAAAATTCCCAACTCAAAATGACACCATTTGCTTGATCGGCTAAAATTGCCACGGCCATGGCCTGAACCAGAGCACCGTCTATTCCTTCCGGGTGAACATGCGTACACACGATTGTCGCCTCAACCGGCATTTCACACCGCTCAAGAAAAGGAAAGCACAGGTGGGATATATTGGCAAATGGGGGCTTTTTACGGTGTTCTTGTGAAACGGCCGGCAACATGGGCCTGTCAGATATGTTTCCTTCTTATAGCCATAAACGCCCTTGTCATATCGTGGATGAGAGGTGATTTTTTATTTTTCAATGCTTGACATTATATATAATATGTATTAATTTATACACCTATAGGTATAATTATAAAAGTGTAAAATTCAATACACTCAACAGGATAGCCCGTAGTCTAAAACATGAAAAATCCATTTGCCTACAGCAATTATGTTATCGGTGAGTCTTTTTGCAATCGCAAAAAAGAACTGTCTGAACTGCTTAGATATATAAAAGGGTCTCAAAATGTACTTTTATATTCCCATAGAAGATACGGGAAAAGCTCATTAATCCGGCAACTTTTTTGTGATATCAAGGAAAAGAATCTCAATATCGGAGCTATGCATATCGAGTTGTACGGAACGATATCTGAAAAGGATTTTATCACCAAAATTTTTCAGGGCCTAAATCAACTGGAATCAAATTTTGAAAGACTCCTTAAATCAGTCAGTAGCGCCCTTAAAAATATCAAACTCAATTTAAGTATAGATTCATCAACAGGAGGCACGTTAGTTTCACCGTCCTTTGAGGCAATTAATGAAAAAATAATTCTGGAAGAACTGATGAATATTCTTTCAAAATATTCACAAAAACGTAAACTGGTTATTGCTTTTGATGAATTCCAGGAAGTTGCTAATTATACAGAAGAAGGTTTTGAAAAAAGATTGCGCTCGTTTATTCAGCAACACTCAAATATTTGTTATCTTTTTTCAGGCAGCCAACAACACCTGATAACCGAAATGTTTAACTCAAATAACCGCGCATTTTATAAATTGGCAGAAAGTTTTCCTTTAGGCAAAATAGAAACAAAAAATTACATCCCCTGGGTTCAGAATCTATTCAGCCGGAAGAATGTCCATCTTCCTGCTGAACTGATAGAAGAAATTGTAGCAAAATTTGAAAACCATCCAATGTATATCCAGAACTTCCTGTTTCACCTCTGGGAGAAACCGGCAAAAAAAGGATTTTCCCCTGATATTATCAATCAGGTGGAAAATGCAATTGTAGAAAAGAGAAGTCTGGAACATACCATCTTATGGGAAACCCTAAGTATTAATCAAAAAAAAACCTTAAAGCTGATCCTGTTGAATAACGGAGCCAACCTTTTTAATGCGGACTCTTTAAAATCGGTTAGCCTGAAAACCGGCTCTTTGGTTACAAAAGCTCTATCAAGTCTTATAAAAAAAGAGATTATTGTAAAAAACGGTAATTATCAGATTCAGGATGTACTTTTCAAAAAATGGCTTCAAAAAACATTATCGCTATAACGGCCACGAATTCTTTTGCTTAACCAGGGTACATAAAATTTGAAACTCCCTGCATCAAACTACGGGGAAGTGTCTTGGAAATCTATACAATAATTCCGGCACTCTTTAGGAATAACTCAATATCCCTCCAGAACACTTCCCAGTTTGGAGGACAATCATTGTGCCCGCAGTCATAGGTTATCATTTTGCCGTTTTTTGCTGCCTCGTAAAGAGCAACTCCA
Organism: Deltaproteobacteria bacterium; assembly: GCA_030606805.1. Lineage (GTDB taxonomy): Bacteria > Desulfobacterota > Desulfobacteria > Desulfobacterales > ETH-SRB1 > B13-G4. Next base: position 2,756 of record JAUWFS010000174.1, on the reverse strand, counting down.
TGAGAATATGGAATTATTTCATCATATTTTCCGTGAATTATCAGTACAGGTTTTGAATAGGATTTGATTATTGTTAAATTGTCAAATGGATCCTTTGCAAGAAAGCCCGGGACAAAGAAGTTTGAGGCCATTGACCGGATACTTATAAAGGTTGATTTAAGGATTAAAGCTGCTGAAGGCCGCTTTGCAGCAAGTGCGCAGGCTGCACCTCCGCCGATTGAACGCCCGAATATTATAATCCTTTCAGGATCAACATCCTTGCGTGCCGTTAAAATATCATATGCTGAAAGAAAAGCTTCATTAATACTTTTTTTAGAAGGGCTTCCCTCAGATCTGCCATAGCCAGGGTATTCAACAAGCATCACCCCAACTCCAAGGGCAGTAAAATTTTTAAATTCCCCTGGCCAGAAGTCAATTAATTCAGCATTGCCATGAGCAAAAATTACAGCCGGACAAGCGCCTTTATCATGCCCGGATGCCGGCGGCATAAACCATGCTTCGACCTTGCCGGAACTTGTGTTCAGCCATATTTTTTCCAGACCGTAAACTTTACCTCCCGTGCTTGAAAATTCAGGAATTTGATAACGAGGAAATATAACCTGCCGCTGCACTAAGAAAAGAAAGCAACAATAACCAATGTATAAAAGAAAAGCCGATAGGGTTAATTTGATCAGGATATTCACTTTTCCGCCTTTCAGCATTGAATTTCTCCGATATATATTAGTAACCGTTAACAATTGTCGGTTCACAGTTTTTCCAATGAACTATACAACGACTGAAGCATTTTAACCGTGAACCGTTACCTATATTATACCTATAATTATCCCTGAATCATTGGGGACTTGTATTGGTATGCGCTGCATATCTTTTACGCCGGCATCTGCAAGCATGTTTTTGATCTGTTTTTCAGAATATGACTGGCCATTTTCTGTGCCCAGAAGCATGTTAAGGGAAAAAATAGCCGGGAAAAGAGGACCATCCATTGTATCATCTAAAATAAAGTCATGCACTATAATCATGCCTCCTGGTTCTAAGGCTGACACAGCTTTATTGATAATTTTCCGACAGTCTTCCGGTCCTTCTCCATGAAGAATGTGAGAAAGCCAGACCACATCATATAATCCTTTAATACTGTCTTCAAGGTAGTCGCCATCCATGAAATCAATCCGGTCTTCAAGACCAAACTTTTTAATTGTACTTTGCGCAAATGGCCTTGTGTCAGGAAGATCATAAACTGTTGCTTTAAGCTGCGGGTTATTCATACAAAAATGGATGGCATAAGTCCCAGGGCCTCCTCCAAAGTCAAGCAGATGTTTTCGTTTTGAAAGATTTATTTTAATTACCAGACTGGGAGCTATATTCATGGCTATGTTAAACGTGCCCATTAAAAAACTTTCACGTGTTTCTCCCTCTGAGTGTGACACCCTTTCTCTTACCGGCTTTCCTGTCTTTACCGCTTTATTCAACTTTGCCCAGGAATCCACAAGATTATGATGATGCATGATCATATATCCAATATACTGTGATGAATCTTTGGAAAGAAAAGTCCTGGAAGCAGAAGTATTGGAATAATCATTTTCTGTTTTGGACAGAAGACCCATAGCTGTCAGCGCATTGAGAAGCATAGCCACCCCTCTTTTATCTGCCTCCAGTCTTTGGGCAATATTTTCGCTCGTAACTTGCTCATCTCCTATTACAGTAAATAAATCGAGCTTAACCCCTGCATGAAGTGTACAGGCCTTCCAGTAATTACCGGATATTTCAAGCAGCCGGCCCGGATTAATATCCTTGTTGTCCATAATAGTCTTTCCTTTATTTTTATTGTGTAAACTTAATAGTCTTGATAGAAAATATTATTTTAAAAGAATCAAAATTTCAATATTGTCTTCAATTAGATATCCAACCACTTCGTATTCATTTACCGCATTTCCTTAGTTCTCATGCCGTTAAGAATTGGTGTCGGCCTGAATCCTGTTCATGCCTTTGGTCAATTTATATTTTTCTAATTCTGATTCTACTTGGCGAAATTACTGTAAAATTTCCCAATATTTCATTTTCATGATTGATAATGGTAACTGTTAAAACCACGATTCCCTTGCTGTCCACTCCAGCTAATTGTTGTGTGGCGGTTTTTAGATCACTGGGTTGTTTAAAAATTTTGTAACGCGATAATTCATGTATTTTTCTCGATTTTCCACTGTGTTTGCTAAGTTGTTGTTTTTTAACCATTTGCTCAGTTCACGATTTTTCATTCTTACCCTAAATACCATCCAATTTTTGTTTTGCATTTCTTGAACTTGAACTTCGGCGTGCTGTTTCCATTGTTCGAATGTTGGTATTAAATTTTCCGGATTATCTTTGGCGTTCTGTACCATCATTCCATAATCTTTTTGAGTATACCAAGAGTATCCAACGATAAAGGGTGGTGGAGTACCATAGATTAACTTGTTGATTATTTTTATAGGAAAGAAAATAAATCTAAGTATAATAATGAAGAATTTCATAGCAAATTTAAATTCTGTTAAAAATCTTATAGCAAGGCGTTAAGCCACACAACGTGGAGTTTACCGAAATCTTTGAAGCGCAGCGTAAAAGATTTCCGGTGGAACGTTTTGTTAGCAGCTTTACCAATACTCTGGTGAATTTAATGACAATGCACATCGAACCGTACCTTGCGTTTTTGTAAGGATGCTTTCAACAAGTTCCTGAGCCATCCAAGCTTCTTCAGGGTATTTCAATTTATGAGGTGGCTTAAG
>JAUWFS010000094.1:0-12048 GCA_030606805.1 Deltaproteobacteria bacterium | reverse complement strand
TTCCTTGGCTGCTGAATTAATTACTACATGTTCAATATCAGGCAGAGCAGGAGGAAAGGCCATTCGAATATAGTCGTTCACCGCATTAACTGTAAAACGTAACCTTTCCCAGTAGAAATCATGATGGTGCGCAATAGTCGGAATCTGAGTTTCAGCAATAATTTCTGTTAAGGCTAATCCAAGAGGGACATGCATAGGAATGGTTAAAGCATTTTCGGCTATCAGCATGTCGATTTTAAAATTTTCTATGAATTCATAGAGTTTTGCTTTCAAATAGGATCTTAAGAAATGGATTGCTTCAGTTACATCGGGACTCCTTCCTTTTTTACCAACAATCCGGTTATTGATCCAATTGTTTTCTTTATACTTAAAGAAGGATTCAGGAACCAGTAAGCTGTTTTGAGGATTTCTGTCAAGTTCGCCGGCAAACCAGAAACAGGAATGCCCGCTTTTTTTTAGAACCTGTGCCCACTTGCTCGATTCTAATGTAACTCCGTCTGTTCCAGCAAAGCGGGTTGAGGCAAATCCTATGTTCTTGCCCATTAATAATTTTCCTCTTTAAATTTCAATGGCTTTGTTCCCTCCGGATAAGATCGTATATGCAAATCTTGCTGCGGAAAGGCGATCTCGATTTTTCTTTCATTAAATAGCCTGTTAATTTCAAACCTTACATCTGTTTCAGCTATGAACATATTATCTATATCTGTCCATACTCGCAGGGTAAAAATAAGGGCGCTGTCTCCAAAATCTGAAAAAATGACATCTGGTCTTGGATATTTTAGTACTTTTGGAATCTTGTGTGCTATTTCAAAAAGAGTTTTCCTGACAAGTTCTATATCTGAGCCATAAGCAACTCCTACTGTAATTTTCCGACGCAGTCGTAAATCCTTAAAACTCCAGTTTATAACCTGCTGGCTTATTAAATCAGAGTTAGGAATAATAAGAGAAGCGTTGTCATAAGTTTGAACAATGCCTATACGGATGTTGTCCAAAATATTTTATAAAAATAATATAACCTATTGAAAATAATACGTTTTAGATGTCATAAGCCCTAAATATATATTGGAGACAAAATATCTGCAATAACAATAAGTTAGAGTATTTTATGTGCGTTAACCGGATAGGCATTGTTTGAACGACGGTTGAGCGAACATTAATTTTTGTTACTGTTGCCCATGTTCCGTTAACCTCTATAGCATCTCCGACCTGTATGGGTCGTTCAAAAAGAAGAATAATCCCGCTGATAAAATTGTTGAAAATATTTTGCAGGCCGAAACCAAGTCCAATGCCAAGCGCGCCAAAGGCAACAGTCAGGGATGTTGTATTAAGCCCAAAAGCGTGAAGCGCGGCTAATATGCCAATCATCCAGAATAAATAAACGGTTATGGTTGTTATTGAATCACGGAGTCCTGGTTCCATGCGGCTTGGCGCCAGAATCTTTTTTTGAAGAATATATCTCCAGAGACGGGTCGCTGCATGTGTGAAAAAGATAATAAGAAAGGCGAAGGTAAGCCCCATCAATTTGAGCTGCATTTTCCCTATGTGAAAAGGATAATTTAGAACTTTTATAAAACCTTCGAGTATGGTTTGCCTTGGTCCCCATGTTATAATCAAAAATATGATAAGGCTTGCAAACCATAGTAGGCTGATTGATTTTTGGAAGCAACCAGAACGCCTTTCATCCATACCTCCAAGATTGTATCAATAGTGATTCATTATAAAGGCTCAAAAAATCTCGGGTCCTTTTTCACATATTGCACGAAAAGCCTAAAGCCTTCAACATAAAAAACAGAACTATTGGTTCTTATATAAACTAATTTTATCACCTAAAACCTGCACAAACAATCTTGAAAAAAATTAAATTATTAATGGTTTCAGCGGATTTAATGATATTTGTTAATGATGAATATCAAATTGTAACCGAAGACGGACAGATTTATGAAGTAGCAGGCAACGATAAAGGAATTGTGACTTTGGATCCCGTCCTGTGTCCGGATGATCCGGAAGAAATGGTTACTGCTGTATATAACCGCGCGGTCTCCATTCTGAAAAAAGAAAAATTCATTATTGGGTTAGGTGGTGAACACACCATTTCTATAGGATTGGTTCGAGCTGCGGCAGAAAAATTTTCAGATTTTTCCGTTCTGCAATTGGACGCTCACGCTGATACACGGGATAAATATGAAGGCGGCCGATATAACCACGCCTGTGTCATGTCCAGAATCGGTGAAATCTGCCCTTATGTTCAGGCCGGTATTCGAAGTATGGATTCCTCCGAACTCAAAAAATTAAATCGAGACCGCATATTTTTCGCCCATGAGATGCTTAAGGATTCGAAGGTAATTCCCAGGATGCTGCAAGCATTAACACAAAATGTATATATCACGATTGATCTTGATGTTTTTGATCCCTCAATCATGCCGTCCACCGGAACTCCTGAGCCGGGCGGCCTGGACTGGTATAAGTTGCTGAAGCTTATAGAATCGGTCATAAGGGAAAAGAACGTGGTCGGAATGGATGTAACCGAGCTATTGCCAAATTCCGCCAACAAAACCCCTGATTTCATGGCCGCCAAATTGGTTTGCCGGATATTAAGCATGGTCTTTGCGAAGAAAAGGGAAAATTAATGGGAAAAAAGAATCTCTTAAAAAAACCGATTGAGCATATCGACATCAAGACATTTGATGCCAGACCGATCATAGACGCTTATGCTTCAATGGCTTTCCAGGCGCGGAATCTTTCTGTTGCAGCAGAAATCTACGACCGCATGCTGTCAGACCACGACTGTAAAATTATTCTCACACTTGCAGGCTCTCTATTCAGCGCGGGTTTGAAGCATGTTATTGCCGATATGATAGATTACAATGACCTCATTCCTCAAGGGAATTTATCCATGCCATGGGGGCTTATTTAGAAAGGGAAGGGTTAAAAGCGGAAAAGTCCGTAGTATGCTCTGCTTACAAGAAAGGTGTGCCAATCTTTGTGCCCGCATTTTCGGATTGCTCTGCTGGATTCGGATTGGTGCACCATCAATGGTACAACAAGAAGAAACATTTTACCATCGACTCTGTTAGCGACTTCCGTGAACTTACAGAAATCAAGATTGACGCAAAAGAAACCGGTATTATTATGGTGGGCGGCGGCGTGCCCAAGAATTTCACTCAGGACATCGTGGTAGCCACAGATATTTTAGGAGAAGAAAAGCCCATGCACAAATACGCTATTCAACTCACCGTGGCTGATGAGCGCGATGGTGGGCTGTCAGGATCTACGCTCAAAGAGGCATGCTCGTGGGGCAAAGTAAACTTGAAGTACCAGCAGATGGTATTTGGTGAGGCTACCATTACACTTCCTCTGCTTGCCAGCGATGCCTTTCACCGAGGCGCATGGAAGAAAAGGAAGCCTGGGAATCTTTCCAGGCTTTTCATGAAGTAAAGACCAGTTCCGCTATCTCATAGATGAAGGTAATTGGGAAAATAACTGGAACGTCGATAATATGTTAGAAGTTGTTATGGAGACGATAACAATGCCACCACGATTAGGGCAATCCACAGTAAGATTTCTGGGCAAAATGTTCTGGACCTGGTGGTCACAGGGTTAAGCCAGAGGAAAGCGGTTTTCATCATCTCCCTCCGCTGGGAGGAAATTTCCAGGGAAATCCTTCAGAAAATCGGGCGTGGAGTAACAATTATCCGAGGTCAGGGCGGATATTCGCGGCAAGAGGAACAAATTCTTTACACCATCATCCCCTTCCGCGAGTTATCCCAACTCAAACGGATGATTCGCCGGATCGATCCCAACGCCTTTCTCGTGGTAAGCGATACCCTGGAGGTTATTGGCAGTCGCATCAGGAACCAGCCCAACTGGCAAGACGACTGAAGAAGGGGGCTGAATAGCTTAATTCGAGCGTTGCGAGATGATTGATATACTACAGCCTTCAGTCCATCCACCTGAGTAATTACAAATTCTGTTCAGGATACAATCTTATACAGATCTCGTTTTCAACACGTCCGCATCTGCATTTTCTCTGGTCAGCGCTGCTTCTGGATATTGCAACAACAGGGAGAGTGGTTGTTCTTGATCTTGGGGTGTAACGGGAAATACGTGCAAGTCCAGTGTCTATTACATAGACCAGATGGAAACGTCACTATTTTGAGGTGGTGGGAGCAATATATGAGTCTATTCCTTATCCAAAATCTCTCTAATCTTCCAAGACAGTTGCTTCATATTAAATGGCTTTTGGACAAAACCATCACACCCACGCTCCAATATCTCGCTCGCCTGGCCGTTGATGCGGTATCCACTTGAAAGAAGGATTTTCACACCAGATTTGATTTCTTTCAGCCTGTCAAATGTATCACTACCACTCATATCGGGCATAATCATGTCCAAGATGACCATATCAATTTTGTCTTTATTCTTTTCATAGATTTCGGTTGCCTCTTTCCCGCTTCTGGCTATTAATACCGTATAACCCATCTTCTCCAAAAACTGCTCGCTAACATCTATTATCATCTCCTCATCATCTACAAGAAGAACGGTTTCATCTCCATGCCTGACACCATCACTGACCTCTGACTTCTGATCACTGACCTCTGATTCCGAGGCCGGCAGATAGATGTTAAAGGTGGCCCCTTCACCTTTCTGGCTATAAACATTGATAAATCCGCCATGATTCCTGGTGATTCCATATACAGAGGCTAAACCCAAACCAGAACCTCGGCCCATCTCTTTGGTGGTAAAGAATGGGTCAAATATGTTTTGCAGGGTGGCTTCATTCATCCCGACTCCGGTGTCCGTCACAGAGATTTTGACGTATCTACCCGGTTTTATATTCAATGGTTTTACATAGTCCTCATCAAGAGTGACGTTTTCTGTTTGAACATAGAGAGCTCCACCGCCAGGCATGGCTTGCCAAGCATTTATATAGAGATTCATCAAAACCTGCTCAATCTGACACTGGTCTGCTTCTACTGTCCATACATTTTTCTGATACTTTCTATGAAGCCTGATCTCCTTCTTTGTGCGGCCAAACATCCGGGAGCTTTTCCTGATCAATTCGTTAATGTCAGTTGGTTTGACCTCATATTTTCCGCCCATGGCAAAAGCTAAAAGTTGTTCTGTGAGATCTGCTGCACTTTTAACACATTTCTCTATTGCTTGTAGATGTTCAAAATGTGGATGGGATGAATCAGTGTCCATTAGCATCAAAGAGCTGTGTCCTTGAATACCCATGAGCAGATTGTTAAAGTCATGGGCAACACCCCCTGCCAATGTGCCAATGGTTTTCATTTTTTGTGTCTGTTGAAGCTGAAATTCGAGTTTCTTTTTTTCTTTCTCCGCATGCCTTCTTAAAGTTATATCCCGGACGATACCCTGAACAGCTTTTGACTCATTAAGGTTAAATAGACTTGAAGAAACATCAGCGATAAAAAGGTCACCATTTTTTCGCTTGAATTCTATCTCAAAATTCACAGACCCTTTATTGATAATTGTCTCAAATGCCCATTTTGTTTTTTCTAATACCTCGGGTGGATGAAGATTATGTACTTTTAAAGATAGTATCTCTTTTTCTGTGTATCCAAGCAGATCTATTGCTTTTTGATTTATATCTATAATATTACCTTGCAAATCATGAATAAAAATTCCATCGTTCGAGTGATGGAAAAGATTCCTGTATTTTTCTTCACTTTCTTTTATAACTTGATCTGTTTTGATACGGTCGGTTATATTTTCAATAATACCTTTATAATACAAAATGTCACCATCATTGTTGCGGTCAATGGTTGTGCGATCTAAAACCCATTTAACCTCTCCATTTTTCGATAAAATCCGGTAAGGTTTATGCTTAAACTCTTTCCGTTCTTTATCGCTGCTAAACGTTCTCACTTCCTCCATAACACGTGAAAGATCTTCAGGATAGACAGCCTTTTCATATGAAATTTTACCGCTAATAAATTCATCAGAAGTGTATCCAAATAATTTTGAAACGTTTGGGGTGACAAAAATAACAGGCCACCCTTCAGCATTTTTCCACATAAATCCCACCGCTGGGCTTCTGTTTAGAATATCGAATGTTATTTTAAGATTTTCCTCTGTTTTTTTCCTGTCGGTAATATCTAATGTTATTTCAATTCCGCCGATAACATTGCCGTGTTTGTCCTTTAGCGGATATCCTTTTACCAACCAGGATCGGCCATCTGGTGTGGTTTTTTCGATGCATTGAAGAGAACCGGTTTCCATAGATAGAATAACAGGGCAAGCATCGCATGGTGTTTTTCTTTGAGCCCATACTGACCAACAGCGTTTTTCCTTTATTTTCTCCAGAGATATTTCAACAGAATTTAAAGCAGCTAAATTTGCCCAGAGAATTTTCATATCTCGATCATAGTATAGGACATGTTCATGAAGAGAATTAAGAATTTGTTTTGCCTTTTCAGCAGGTATGGATAGTGGTTGTTCGTTGGAAATATAATTAGCCATTATTCAAGCCCCCCAAGATTGACAGTCTCATAAAAAGTTAAGGAACGTGGACGAAATAACTTACTCAACGATGCATCACAGCTTCAGGCCCAAATCTATGCGCCTACTTGTGGAAGTTAATTCGTCTACGTTCCTAAGTCACAGATCTGGATATAGTGATTTCAGTTAATAATAGGTCGAGATTCGGTCAAAATGGGATATTTTACGAGTTCGTCAAGATTCACATGATTTAAAATTTATGGTCTCAACCATAATATGTTATGCACAGTTAAGACTACTATGTAGATGGTTGAAATAGATTTTAGCGAATTCTATTCGGTATTACAAGCACAATACAAAACGATTCAGGACAGGTCAAGTACCCTCTCAATAAGTTCAGGTAAACGTCAAAGTATTGTTGGGTGACTATCCACTTGACATAAATCTTAATAAAAAATATTAAGTTAGGGCTCGGTAAGGTAACTTCTCAATAAATCCGGGCAAATTACATGATACAAGACTCGCCCACTGATAATAAAATGTAAGAATCAAACTCGCATCTAAGTGAGCCTAAAGAAAAAACAGTGGCCGAACTTTTTGAGAAGTTACCGCTTTTTGTGGTGAAAAAACATGATAAAAAAAACTCCGATCGTCTGTATTGCAGGAAAATCTGAATCAGGCAAAACTACACTAATAGAAAAACTTATTCCTGAGCTTAAAAAGCGCGGATACAGAATAGGAAGTATAAAACACACATGTCAAGCATTTGATATCGACAAAAAAGGAAAAGACAGTTGGCGGCACAGGAAAGCAGGTGCGGATATTGTACTTATTGCATCCACAGATAAGATTGCCATGATAAAGGATAATGATTGTGAATCTCTCGACTGCCTCGAAAAATACTTCAATGGCGTTGATCTTGTTATAGCAGAAGGCTATAATAAGGAAAATAAACCCAAAATTGAGATTGTTCGTGCAGCGACCGGAAAAGAGCCTATTTGTTTAGACGACAGCAAACTCATAGCCCTTGTTGCAGATTCAGATATAGTACATAAAGTTCCAGGATTTGGCCTGGAAGAAATTGATAAACTGGCAGATTTTATAGAAAGAAAATATTTATGACCAGAGATGACCTTAACTACCTGAAAACATGGTTTACAGAATATGTATCTAATTTCTATTCCGATGATCCTGATTATAACCACCTGATAAGGCTAAAAGAAGAACATACAATTCGTGTGTGCTGCAATATAGCCATGCTTGGCAAAGAGCTGGGCATTACAAAGCATGAAATGGTACTGGCGGAGACAATTGCTTTATTTCACGACATCGGAAGGTTTAAGCAGTATAAGACTTATCGTACGTTCAACGACATCGTCTCTGAAAACCACGCCAGACTTGGTTTGCGCCAAATAGCTATTCACAGAGTTCTGTCTGTCTGCACCACTGCTGAGAAGCGCTTAATCACAAGAGCCATAGCATATCACAACGCCGCAATCCTGCCTGTAAATGAAGATGATAACACCTTGTTTTTTATGCGACTTATTCGAGATGCTGATAAACTGGATATCTGGAAGCTGTTCATTGATTACTGCAAGGAACGTGAAAAGAATCATAGCTCGGCTATAGAACTTGGCCTGCCTGACGATCCGGTATATTCGCAAAGGGTTATAGAAAGCCTTAAACAGCGAAGGCTTGTCCTGATGCAGGATTTAAAAACCCTTAACGACTTTAAATTATTACAAATAGGCTGGGTTTATGATTTAAATTTTGTTCCCTCTTTCCAGACCGTTCAAAACAGAAAATATATAGAAAAACTCGAAGAAACTTTGCCGCAATCAAAAGAAATTAAAGAAGCTGTTCAACAAGCACATGACCACGTAAATTCCTTTCTATAGACTTTCAGATAAGGAACGGGGACGAAATAACTTCCCCAAATCTATGCGCCTACTTGGGGAAGTTATTTCGTCCCAGTTCCTAAGAGTCAACTGTAGACCCCCCCCCTACCTATAAACCAAAAAAACGGCCAGGCTTTTTCAGTCAGAGTTCATCCTTTTGTTATGCCATAGGTTGCTTATTTTATAGGATTTTATTTCGTATCTTCTCAGCTTCAGCCTTATCAATATTTCTGTTGAGCTTTTTCAGTTCATTCGCTAAGGTTGAATATGACCATTTTTTTCCTGTTCTAGTCTTGAACCCGCTCTCATTCAATAAATTCACAATCTTTTTTTTGGGAATCCATTGTTTTAGATGATGTTGCGCAGCCTCTATGGCTTTTTCAAACTGATCCTTGTATTCATCCTTAATAGAAGGTTTTATCGGCGCTATTTCATCGGCTACCCTATGTTCAACTTTAGTTTCATAAGATTCAACGATATTTGCTGCTTCACTCTCTTTGGCTTTATGAGCCATTTCTTCATAAATGGGACACGTTGGCTCACAATGTGCTTTGAACCGGTTTTTTTCGCATCTGCAATTAAAAGAGACATCAGACTTATAAATATACTTGATGTTGCACTTCGTACTATGCCGTATTTGCGATTTGGAGCTGGACGATATGACTGATAGCAAGCCAATACAGTATTCAATCATCCATTCCCGACATTTATCTGAAGATAGTCCTATATATTTGAACCAGGCAGCTATGTACTGAGTTATGTCCTGACGTGAAGGGATGTTATCTTCATTAGTGAATCGTTCTAAGGTGAGCCCGTTTGATACTAAATCCCTAATACATGGAAATAAGTACTTTTCGTTATTCTCCGTTAATATTTTTCGCAGTCTGTTCAGATACATAAGCGTGTATAGTTACATAGGTAATAATGTTGTTTGGTTACAGCAACTTTCTAATTTTTTAAGAGCAATGCTTAGATTTTTGGGGTGACAACCTCTACACTTATTTTATGTTTATTCATATAATCTGTTACTGTTTTAGTCATTTCATCGCCATTTTTATATATAATCGGGGAAACTTGAGTGTAATATTTGCCGTACCTAAAACGAAATGAACGGATACTTTCATCTTTTATAACAACTTGATAAAGTGACTCAGAAATCTTAATCTTTAATGGTTTAAAGAATCTTTTGAATATAATAATGTAACCATTTTCAATCTCTATTCTTTTCCATTCAATTAATGGTTTGGAACATGCTATGAAAACCGATAGTAACAAAATAGCAAAGAACAGATGCACCAATGAACCTGAGCTTTCCCAACTGAAAAAAAGCTTCAAACTGAAAAACCATGATGTGATCGTAATAAGGATAAGTTTTCCTGGGAAAGTTGGATGATATATTTCTTTCATTGTCGTATTTCTTGTATTATCTGATTCCAACATACATTTTTATTTTTCTGTGTGCCGAACGCTGGCTTCAGCAGCCGAGGAACGAGGTCGGCTGGAAGCCCTGGTTGTGTGCCGGGCACGGCACATGTTCTTAAAAGTGAGTCAAAGTTACCACGTAGTGGTGACTTTGGCAAGTCTCAGACCCAGCCGAATCGCCGGATACGTAATCCGTATGTCCGGTGGTGTGGGAGGGGCGCTCAGCGATGGGTGTCCCTATCCCTATGTGTGCCTTATTCCTTTCCTGAGTTGAATTGAATTACTTTTTCCCAATGAATTGCTCCGGTTGAATCGCAAAACATTTCCATAAATTCAAGGGAAAACTTATTGACAACTTTGCTGTATTCTTCAAGAAATTGATCGTTTTTCTCTTTTGCTCGATGCCCAAGAGGTTCGATAATTTCAGTATATAAATTGTCGTTGCCGGAAATAAAGGCCCAAAATTTTTGCCCGCATAATTTCAGGTATTCGCCTTTGTCGGGATTGTTGTCTTTGCCGTAACAACAACCATTGACCGCAACAACATTGAGAGATGAAGCAATATTGGTTCCCAAAATACGCTTGGCCTTGCGAAAATTATCCTTCATTTTCTTGATCTGGCTTGAGTTACCCCAGTTTGGCCCAGATTTAATAGAAACAATGTATTTAGCACTATCTTTTTCAAGTTCTAAGTCAATTCCTTCGGCAGAGGATTTGCTGCCATGATAAACATACTTGCAAATATAAATTGCTAATCCTTCGAAAAAGCCACCGAATAATGTTTCTTCCTGTGAGGATAAATGAGCATCAAGAATCGTTTTTATAAAATCGCCAGCGGTAGTGATGTGCTTGACCTTGAAAAGATAAGGATTTTTACGCTTGAGTACCGCTTTTAATTTGAGTTTCTTCAATTTTTCTATTCGGTTGCGATGAAACTCCGGTATGTTTCTCTCGACATACTCCGCTATTTTTTCTTTGGTTATTGGTTTCATATTCAGCTTCGTCCTCGCATATTCTGTACTGATAATGGGCTGTCCTTTTTTGTGCAAGTTTGCAATATTCAGGAAGAACATCGATACCCACGGAGTTTCTGTTTAAGTTTTGGGCCATCTCTGTGGTAGTACCTGAGCCGACAAAAGGGTCAAGTACCCAATCGTACTCTTTTGTGAACAATTTAATGAACCATTCCGGTAGAGATTTTGGGAAAACTGCGCTGTGATTTTTGTTGTAACACTCGGTTGCAAAATGCAAAACATTTGTAGGATAAGCCATGTCTCGACCTACCCAGTTTGAAATATTCTTGCCAAACCCGCTATTAACTTTTGATTCATCCCTGGTGCGGTCAGTGTCGCTGAGTTTTTTTAAGCGAGTTTTTGCCCAATCACCCATAGTAACCATGACTTCTTCTTGGTACATATTGAACTTCTTGGATTTGTTAAATTGCAGACAACGTTCCCATGAGTCTCTAAAGCGGTTCGGCCATTTTCCAGGGAAACAATTTTTTTTATGCCATACAAATTCCTCTGTCCAAAGCCACCCCTGCTTACGTAAGGCTAATATTAACTCTATTACGTATGTATGACGTTCTCCATTGACCGCTTTTTCTTTTATGTTGAGAACAAAAGTGCCATCTGGCTTTAGAACCCGAAGGAATTCTTTTGCTCGTGGCAAGAACCATTCAACATATTCATTTGGTTTGATGCCGCCGTATGTTTTACTTCTACTATCTGCATACGGTGGTGAAGTGACAATTAAATTAAAGAAATTATCTGGATACCGTTTAAGCACCTCTATGCAGTCACCATTTTCTATTTTTGTTTTAATTTGTTTCATGATGTCTTCCTTTTCCGTTTCATGGAATGGGATGATTATAAGCTATTATTGGAAGAATATCTTTATCTACTTTTTCCTGGCATGTAGCATAGTTTCAAGAAGCCCAACGATAAAGTCACCATCTGGTGTGAAGCGCAGCGAAACACCAGTCAGGTGAACTGACGGGTTGTGTGCCGGGCCCGGCCCAGGTTCTTAAAAGTGCGTCAAAGTTACCACGTAGTGGTGACTTTGGCAAGTCTTAGACCCAGCCAGATGGAGGCGAAGGCCCGAATGGTTTGGGTAAATGGTCATGGCTGTCAAAGAGCGTATTCTTACTGGTATTATGCAGCAGTTGCTGAAATGCTGGTAGCGTTGCGTTCCCCAAGGCCAGGTAGACCAGATGTTCATTATGTTCATTTGTGTCTGTTTTGACCAGCCGAATCGCCGGATACGT
>JAUWFS010000031.1:0-21421 GCA_030606805.1 Deltaproteobacteria bacterium | reverse complement strand
TTCGAGGCAAACAATGTGAGCATTAGAGGAGGCTTGCCGTTTCCGGATTTCAATCACAAAATCGATTTCCACCCCGCTGCCTGTCCGATAGAAAGATATCTGCCGGTTCTTGTTTTGGGTAAGATTATAGACTCTTAATTCATGGTAAATCATGTTTTCCATGGCCGTACCTTTCCAAAGCCTGTCAACGGGCTCGAAAAGAAGACCTGCGGCTGCTCTGGCAACACCGGGGTCAAACCAGTAAAACTTTGGATGCGTTTGTTCTCTAACCTTAACATTCGGCCTATAGGCTGGAAGGAAATATCCAAGAAGTGTATCTTCCAGAATGGAAAAATATACATCCACACTGCTTCGTGGTACGGCGGCCTCCCGGGAAATGTTCTGAGCGTTTATCAATTGACCGTTTAGTTGCCCGGCAATGCTCAAAAAGCGCAGAAATGGGGGAAGGCTTCTTACAATGCCTTCCTCTTTGATTTCCTCTTTAATGTATGTATTGACATAGGAATTCAGAATATCGGGTGCGTTTTTCCGATCAAGTTGAATATATGGTAGAAATCCCCATTGGAGTGAGAATTCAGCATCAAAGGCATCCCCAAGTTCTTTGTATGAAAAGGCATCAAGATTACGGGTAATGGCCCGCCCACCGAGGAGATTGACTCCACCGCGACGCAACTTTCTTGCTGACGAACCGCATAACGCGAATCTCCATCCTTTTGTTTCCATCAGGCGGTGAACTTCATCAAGGAGGCCTGGTATTTTTTGAATCTCGTCAATAACAACCCATGAATTTTCCTGGAGATCTCCGACCATTGCTTTTATGTTGCCGGGATTTTGAGAAAGCTCCAGATATAAAGAGGAATCAAGCAGGTCAAAATATGATGCATCGGGGAGAACTTCTTTTAGCCAGGTGGTTTTCCCAATCCCACGTGGGCCGAAAAGGAAAAAAGAACGGTCGGGAAGTCTGAGCAATCGTGTTATGTGAAATTTTTTCATAACGCAATCATACAACTATTTTGTAAAATTGCAATGCAATATTACAAAAAGAAGCCATCTATGGGGACGTTATGATTTCATGCGTTTCTTGCCTTTTAAATAAAAAAATCGTATATTAATCTATTGGTTTTTATGATTTTTTGACAGGATTTACAAGATATTACAAGATGTTTTATTTTTCAGTGAACCGCTAAGCCGCGAAGGACGCTAAGTTGTTTTTTCGAGGTTCGGGATTCGGTGTCGCGTCTTGATTAGCGCATTAGCTGGAGAGAATGTAGGAGGACGTTATTAGCTTTTGATTGACCTGTTGATTAAGTTCTCTAAAATCTCTCATTTCCACCCTTTTCAATGCTAACGGCTAACCGCTAATGGCTAACCGCACAGGTTGATTTTTTTGAGATCGCTTTGTGAAGTGCTTCCTGCACCACTGCCGGGAATGGGGCAGGAACAGGTTTCCCATTCAGATCGCGTTTTACCCAGATCGCATTCTGTTCCCCAAAAGCGAGTTTTACCTTTGTGTTATCCGCGCCCATTAGGAAATACTCAAAATGAAAGATGGCGCTATGCCTCTTCAGCGACTTAAGAGCCATTGTTACCATAATCCGGTCAAACGGCATTGCTTCCCGCAGGTGGTTGATCCTGGTTTCCAGACAGAGGAGTTCCCTGTCCGTTCCGGCTTCGCGATAATACTCCGGTATCAGGTCAAAAAAATATCGATCCCGGATCTGCCCCTGCCATGCATAATAGTTTGCAAAATAGATATTTCCGACAAGGTTGGAATCGTCAAGCGAAGTATCTATGATCTGCTCGCTCAACACAGGACGAACTATCGGACCGGTAGATATGTATACTTCCTTTCCCCCTTTTATCTGTTTAACAAGGTCTGATAACGGTTCAGGGAGGGGGTCGGGAAGATTCGGGGCATCATAGCGCGGCAGCATGCCTTTCATAAATTCCCAGTAATAGTCCGGATATGGCTCTGGTTTAACGATTCCATGATCAAGTATCTTGACCCATGTAACCTGATGCTCACACCAGGCTAAACGCTCATAGCCGCCATTTTTCAGCATCTTCCGGAAGTCAAAGTTGAGATCCATAGTGGAGTCAGCAGAACCGTGATTTCCGGAACTCCATAAACGCACCTCGATTTGATCTCCGGCTGTGGCTTCCCCAAGTATCCGTGCATTGGTGTAGTTGGTCACCATTCCACATTTGCTTGTGGTAAACTGTTGTCCGAGCCTTCCCAGAACAGGCCATACCGCTGCCTCCCTGACCTCCCCCAGCCAGAAGAAGTAGTTGGAGAAGTATAATGTCCGGCTGAGCTGGGCATTGTGTTTAAAGGTCACAGGAAATCGTTGAATGAAAACATCCTGTCCCTGGGGGCCGTCCTTTATCATCTCAAAATGGCATTTTTTTGTTATTTCCTCGTAAGCGCTAACCTTGGATGGCAAAGGTTCTACAGATTGACGTTTAGCTTCCTTTGCCACTATAGCAATGATTCGTTCGGGCCCCCTGGTCAGGTCAACAGGGAATGCAAGAATCAAGAGACTGCCGTCAGTCACGACGCCTTTAAAGAGAACAGCATCGGCATCTCTATAAACAATTTCAAGAGGAGCGTTGTTTTTTCCCGTCACTTTTTGCAGAACTTCCATAGCAGCCCGGATCTTTGTTCCTGCCAGGTCAAGCGTGTCGTGGTCATTGATAAGCCTGTCCAGAAGGTCGTCTCTGCAATCGCCAATGATCTCCTGCCATTCTTTCCGGCTTCGATGGGTGATAGGCGCTATATTACAGCCTTGTGCGCCATGTCCGGCAATGCAAAGACAGATCCGTTCGTCATACGACATGGAAACTTTTGGCTCATTTTCCTTCAGTCTGACGATCACGGGTTCGCCGGATTCAAGCCATTTGATCTCATAAGAATCGGATCCTTTGCCGGTCGCATGGAAGATTACCTCGCTCAGCATCGGGCTCACCAGGCTGCGCCGTTCCTCTCTCGACATGTCATAGATACCTGGTATATATCTCAATAGTATCTCCGGAAGCTCGATTTTCATAGAATCGCCAAACTTGTTCATGGCATCCCTTACGATCCTGTTGTCCCGTTTTTCGGGGACTACCAGATCAGCGGCGCCGGAATAATCATCGTGGTGGCTCAGTATCGTTAGGGTATAACCTTCAAGTCTTTCTCTGACATTGCCATCAGAGTCAACCATTACAACATTGTTTTTGACCTTATCTTCTTCTACGCAATCTATTTGAACATGTCCCATAATAAAAGCATGTGTATTGCCGGCGCATGGATAGATGTCAATGGAGCCGATATAAACAGGAAGACAGATCTTTTTTGGCACAAGTATTTGACCCGATTGGAGGAGTGAATCACGCAAGAATGGATCCCCAAGAAACAGTGTTCGATGCAAAGAATCAGTGAAGGCATCCTCTGCCGCCTGGCTGAGATCCTGAAGTTTTGAGCTGAATATGGCATCTTTGCCGTTTTCGCCGGTTGCGGAAATGCTCCAGACCTTGTCGATTTTCTGGAAGCGTGGCCCCTGGAACAAGAGGTGCTCTCGATAAAGATCCAGGCGTGGCTCGATCTTCAACGGCATATCCGGGATATTAATGGCATATTTTGGCTCTTTGTCTGTCAGGCCTAAAATAAATGTAGCGGAGAAGAAATCGGACTTGATTCTTGAGCGGGATTTGGAGATTCCTGCGCGAATTTTTCTGACAGTCGATTCAGGCTCATATTCCTGTACCTCTGCCCAGACAACTATATCTGCCCCGTCTTGAGGATCTACTGTGATCGGACGTTCCAGCTTGATATCCTCTATTCGCACCCTGCTAAAATCGTTTTCCCCTGTTATATGGGCAACGGCCTGAGCCATTGCTTCCAGACCAAAGACTGCGGGAAACAGATACGAACCGTTAAAGAGATGATCTTTCAGGTAAGGATTTTCTTCCAGAGTCAGATGGGTCTGGAATACAGTTTCTACGCCAGGAGTAAGATGGAGAGGTGTTTCAAGGAATTTCGCGCTTTCAGGCGCTGGAGTGGTTTCGGATATCCAGGTGTCTAAGCTGCCGAGACGCCCCGCGATAATTACCTTATGAACTCCAGGATCGTTCAGAAAAAGATGGACAAACCGCTGAACAGCTTCTCTGCTGGGAATAGCCTCGATACCCATTTTTCGCAGATTTTCCACGCTTCCCATTTTTGCTCCCATACCCTCATCCCGCCAGATACTGTAGGCAACGGACAGGCTGTCGGCGCCAGGATGATCTGCCGCAAAACGACGGAGAACCAGATCAAGAGCTTCGTTGGAAAATCCATACCAGGCATTTCCAGGCATTCCTGTTACTCCGATAATAGATGAAATCCCCACGAAGAGCTTGGGCGGAGCATCTTTCAAGGCAAAAATAAGATTCAACGCCCCCATTAGTTTTGGACTTATCTCCTGCAAGGCATCTTCGACAGAAACCTGGCTGACTGATTTCGGATAGTTGAGTCCTGCACCGTGAATTACACCGATGATTTGTCCCATGTCCCTGCGAATTTCACGGACAGCAGAGATCAGAGATTCACGGTCGGAAACATCACAACTAAAGTACCTGGCAACCAGTCCCTTGTCGTTGTATCTTTTGAGTGTTTCAGCGATCTTGCGACTCGATGAACGGCCCGGAGCTGTATCAGGATGAGCCGAACGCCCGATAAGGGCCATTTGCGCTCCAGTTTTTAGAGCCAGGCCAAAGGCGCATGAAGCTGTAATACCCCTTGCACCGCCCGTAACCAGGATGACATCTCTGACAGACCAGTTTATTGGACGCGGTTTGTATGCGGCCGGCTGCATCAGCTCAGGCACGGCTATGCTGCGTTTTAGTTCAAAATCAAAACCGGCTGCCGCAAAAGGCGCCGGAGTACTGATTTCCTCAATTACTTTGTCTGCGATCTTTTCAGCATCCAGCGCTGTGGAGAAATCAATGACACGAACTCGAAGATCATCCCGTTCTAGATGGAGGCTTGCAGCTAAGGCTAAAGCACAGCATCTGTTGATGTGTGAAAACACAGGATGATTGCCAAAGCCGCCGCCGCCGAACTGGATGTAGGCAACCGTGGTGCGGCGACGCGGGGTATATGAGGCCGGAGGCGGGGATGTCAGGCCGGATAGATGTTCTACGATATCCCGCAGTTGCTCTTTGTCTGAATTGTATTTCCGCCCGGTCCTGGGAAGAATGGCGATAAGATGTGAATACCCAGGGTCTTTGACCAATCCTTTATCATGCGCTTCTTTAAAAGCGGCTATTCGCACCTGGGCGCCTATGCTGAACAGGCTGTTGCGCAACGATATCGCGACATCATCGCTATCAGGGGTTGTCAGGATCAGAGCATTAGCGCTTTGCCAGTCATCCTCCTTGCGTTTTCCCAACCATTCCGGCAATGGCTGGAGCGGCTCTTCCGCCGGCACGATCTTAAATTCCCTGACCCATGGATCAGGCCTACTATCGACATCCATTGTTTGTTTTTTTGTCCCGCCAGTGACGATTCTTTCCAGGATTTCGGCAATCTGCCGCAGGCTTCGCTGACGAAGGGGATCCAGATCAACATGGATTTCTATATTCAAAGCAGATGTCAATCCACCTACCAACCTGTTCAGCATGTCCGGTCCGATATTGAGATCATCTTCCACTATTGCGTCCGCATCAAGGACATCATCCGGATAACCTGTAATCAGGGAGGTCTGTTCAAGGACTATCTTCAATACATCCGGTTTTTCCGGCTCAATTGGGCCAGATGCTTTCTTCTTTGCACACGCCATCATGTTGTCCACGATTTCTGACAGGGTTGCATTGGCATCGCCCGCCAAATCAACCTCGTCTTCCAGGCCGGCTTTTTTTGCCGCTTTTATTATCAGATCAGCAGCTTTGATCGAATCAAGGTTCAGATCATCCAGCAACCGCATTTCAGGCATCAGGCTATCAATAGGGTAGCCTGTAATATCTTTGGTTACAGAAAAGAGAACCGATTTCATATCTTCTCTTGTAACGGTTTTTGATTTCAGTGCTGGAGTCCTGACATCCTGGGTTTTGGTTTCTACAAAAGGTTTGATTGTCTCAACTTTTATCTCAGTTCCTCCTTTCTTATCCATAAACGGGGCCGAGTACTTCATATCCGCTTGGATAAACTCAGCTAAAAACGGGCCGCGAGCCTTCAGGTAAGCCTCAAGTTCATTGCCGGAAAGATTGACAATACCGGAGAGCATGTCTTGCGCCTTTTTCGGCAGGGAATGATGAAAAGATGCCTCGTCGGCAACGGGAAGATCAAAGGGGCGTTCACACGGGTTCTGAATGAACAAGCGTTCAGAAGGCGGAACAAACGGGCGGACCAGCCTTTTTTCGTACAACCTGTGCCAATCAATGTCAATGCCGCGGATAAAGAGGGAGGCAAGCAGCCTGTTCATATCCTTGTCCACGAACGGCGATGATTCTATTGGTATGCATACATGACCGCTGTCGCCCATAATAGCATTTGCCAGGCCTGAAAGGACGCGTCCCGGTCCGACCTCAATGAACAAATCACAGGTCTTGGCCATTGACCTGATCATATTTACAAAATTTACATGTGAGAGGATCTGGCCGGCAAAGTGTTTCCGGAGTGATATTCCCTGTTTTACCTCTTCCCCGTCAGTGCTGGTAAAAAGCCTGGTCTTGATAACAGCGAGTTTTTCGGGGAGAAATTCGACATTTTCCATAACCTTGACGGCATGTGAAGCAAGTTTAGAGTGAAAGGCATTGGAGACCTTCAAGCGCCTGGCCACGATTCCTTCTTTAGCCGCTATCTTTATGGCCATTTCCAGAGCGGTCAGTTCCCCGGACAGAACGATTTGTTGCGGGCTGTTTATATTTGCGAGGACTATATAACCTGCGGTCTGTTTGAGGATGCCTTTTGCCTCTTCTTCAGAGCATCGCAGGCTCGCCATTCCTCCTTTTTGATCTCCCGAGACCGTCATGGCATGTCCCCTTGCAGTCGCAAGACGAATCAGGGTATGGAAATCAAATGCGCCCGCGGCATGAAATGCGGTCAATTCCCCCAGACTGTGCCCGCCCAGAGCGGCAGGGGTTACCCCGAGTTTTTGAAGGAATTGAAACCAGAGCTGCGAAGTTAGACAGATGGCAGGTTGGGCATTTTCGGTCTGCGACAGGCTGTGAAACCAGGCTTCAACATCCTCCGGCCCTCCAGCTCGATCAAGTGGAGGATAGATAAGCCGGCTGATGGGTTTGCCGCCGGCATCCTCGGTCCATTGATCTGCCTCCTTGGCCATATCCCTTGCCCACTGGAAACGCTCTATAAGCACTCGAGCCATGTTGAGCTTTTGGGAGCCCTGTCCTGGAAAAAGCATTCCCACCCTTGTCCCGGCAAGCCGGTTGCTCAACCATACCATTTGTCCGGGATCATTGAGCATTTTTCCTCTTGCAGGCGACCTTTCTTTGACCATCAATACAAGTTGTTCAAGCAGTTTTGTCAATTCGTCTGGTTGGCCGGCTATGACAGCGGATCGAATACAGGCCTTCCTGTATGCCTCGTGTCCGAGCTTGGCAGCGAGATCTGTGAGTTCGGCAATACTTATTCCCTTTGAGATCTTGATAAGGTCGTTGACCTTTTTATAAAGTTCATCCATGGTCTCGGCAGTCAATACGAAAATTTCTGTTTCCTGATTCGAAACCATCATACTTCGCTCATCCATGGACGGATCAAGAAGTTCACTGGGAGGATTGCCGGATTCCAGGGTTATGTGGCAGTTGATCCCGCCAAATCCCATGGCAGAAACACCTGCCCGCAATATTTCCGTGGGTTTGCGCTGCTCGCCTTGGAGAATAGGGTAAATTGAATGCGCCAGGGTGTTAAAAAGAGGATGCGGATCTCTACACGCGGCTGTGGGTGGAAGAATACGGCGGTTCACCCCCATGACTGCCTTGATGAATCCACCAGCTCCAGAGGCAGCCTTTGTGTGTCCGATGATCGATTTTAATGATGTAATACCGCAGAATCGTTCTGATTTTTTCTGGGAGACCTGGGCATCTTTCATGGCCAAAGCAATGCCCTCTAATTCGATCCGATCTCCAATTGCTGTTCCTGTTCCATGCCCTTCCAGGAAATCCAGATCTTCAATCCCGTAAGGGGCGCGGGCATACGCTCTTTTTAATACTCTGGCCTGTCCAGTGGCGTTTGGCGCTGTGATACCGGTTCCTTTGCCGTCCGAAGATATGCCCCAGCCATGGAGTATTGCATAGATGTAATCTTTATCCCTCCTGGCATCATCTAAACGTTTAAGGACAACGAAGCCGCAACCCTCGCCTGGGATAAATCCGCTGGCGCGGCGGTCATACACAGTCATATCATCCTTAGTCAGCGCTCCGGTCTTGGCAAACCCAACAAGTTCAAAAGGATCAAGGCTGATATCGACTCCTCCTGCTATAACCAGATTCAGATCTTTATTCATTAATCCTGTGGCTGCGGTGATCACTGCAATAAGGGAAGAGGAGCACGCCCCGTCAACAGTGTATCCTCCTCCACAAAGGTTCAGGAATTTGCAGATACGTCCCGCGATGGTGTTTGAAAGTCCGCCGGCCAATGTGTCTTCGTTCACAGATGGGAAAACAGATTTATAGTAGTCTTTCAGTGTTGTCTCAATTTCCGCTGCCTGATTGTCGGAAAGATTCCTTGACCTGGCTGCGGCCCGGAATGCGCGCCGGATATACGGCCATCGCAGCCGCATGGTATTAGAACGGGTCATCTCGCCGGTCAGGCTGTTTCCCACTATTACTCCCGTGTGCTCACCAGGCAGCTCATCGTGGGAGTAACCAGCGTCTGCAACCGCTTCGATTGCTGTTTCCAGTGCGAGCCAGTGTACAATATCTGTATTTTGGAAGGTAGTGTAAGGGATGCGCCTTGACGCCCAGTCAAAACTGAATCCGTCGATTACAGCGGCACGTGAGATATAGGTCTTGTCCGACTCGCCGCAGTCCGGATTGTAATAATCGGCTATGGGTAAACGCTGGTCTGGAAGTTGCCTGAACTGGCGGCGGCGTGCCAGGATGTTCTCCCATAGCTGCCGCGGATTGCGGGCGTCCGGATACCAGCAGGCCATCCCGATTACAGCGATTGGAGTGGTTAATGATTTATTTATCATAATAACCTATCATTCATTATAATTATTGGTTATAAAAGGTATTGTTGCCAAAGAACACGGTATGTGTCAAGCAAAACAAAAAGCGTGTAATAATATGAAATTTGCGATATAAAAGATAAAGATGAAATATACCTCGAAAGGCCATAACTTGCGATTTTTTGCTGGCTGCGTTGAGGCGGATGGTAGGGGCACGATGCATCGTGCCCCTACGCCATGAACATCAATAGCTGTGTCTTGCTATTGGGCACCTTCGCGCCTTGCTCTTGATGCTCATTGCTCACCGAAAAAAACGCAATTTATACCCTTTTGAGGTTAAAAATGCTTTTTCAGATGGAGTATTAAATGGAGTATGAAGATGATAAGCCCTCCAGGTTACCAGATCGCAGATAGAATTTGTGAAAGTCTAAATACAGTGGTTTATCGAGGAAAGAGGGAGGCCGACAACCTGCCGGTTATTCTCAAGATCTTGAAAAAGGCTCATCCCACGCCGGATGAGCTTGCCAAGTACAGGCATGAATTCAGGATAACCGGTTTACTTCACCTCAAAGGCGTTATCAAGACTTATTCCTTAGAAGATTATGAGAACAGGCTGGCAATAATATTCGAGGATTTCAACGGGAAATCACTGGATAGACTGATGGCCGGCTCCAGGCTTTCCCTGGAAGAATCTCTTGCCATCGCCATAAAGATAGTGGATGCTTTGGGAAGGATACATGCTGCAAATATAATTCATAAGGATATCAATCCTGCCAATATTGTTATTAATCATGAAACAGAGGAGTTGAAGATAATCGACTTCGGGATTTCGAGCACCCTGTCCAGAGAAGAACCCGCTGTAAAGAATCCGAATATCCTCGAAGGTACACTGGCCTATATTTCGCCTGAGCAGACAGGAAGGATGAACCGCGTTCTGGATTACCGCACCGATTTTTACTCCCTTGGCGTTATCCTGTATGAGCTTATCTGCCGAAAGCTTCCTTTTGAATCCGATGATTTGCTCGAAATAATACATTCCCATATCGCAAAAGAGCCTGTAGCGCCGTACAGGCTTGATCAAAGAATTTACAGTGTTTTATCTGAGATTACAATGAAATTGCTGGCAAAGAATGCCGAAGATAGATACCAGAGCGCCTGGGGAATCAAGGCAGATCTTGAGGAGTGCCTGAGCCGGTTAAAGAATTCCGGCAGAATTGAACCGTTTTCTCTTGCCAGGCATGATATCTCTGACAGGTTCCAGGTTTTTCAGAAGTTGTATGGCAGAGAAAAAGAGATTGAAGTCTTGATGGAGGCGTTTGAGCGAACAGCAAGCGGAAGACGGGAAATTCTGATGGTGACAGGCAGTGCAGGCATTGGGAAGACCTCTATAGTCAAGGAAATTTATAAGCTGATAACCGCCCGAAACGGATATTTTGTCTCAGGCAAGTTCGACCAGTTCCATCGGGATATTCCGTACAAAGCCGTAATTGAGACATTCCAGGAACTGATAGATCAGATCCTGTCCGAGAGTGACACCCGGCTTGATCAGTGGCGGGAGAAGCTCCTGGCAGCTTTTGGTCCTAATGGACAGATTATCATTAATGTGATTCCAAATGTGGAACTGATCATCGGACCACAGCCTCCTGTGCCGAAATTGGGGCCTTTTGCGGCGCAGAACCGTTTCAATCTGGTTTTTCAAAACTTTATTCAGGCATTATGCCGGCCGGGTCATCCTTTGACCATCTTTCTGGATGATATGCAGTGGGCGGATTCTGCGTCCCTGAAACTGGTGGAACTGATGATTACAAATAGAATGGCAGAATGTTTTTTTCTTATCGGGGTGTATCGCGACAACGAGGTCGAGCCCGGGCATCCCCTGATGATTACCCTGAATGCAATTAAAAAAGAAGGCATTCCCATCAATCATATTACCCTCTTTCCTCTTGATATTGAAAATATTACTCAATTGCTCTCTGATTTGCTGCATGCTGATAAGGAAGCGACAAAGCCGCTGGCTGAACTGGTCATGCAAAAAACAGGCGGCAATCCCTTTTTTACAGAGATATTCCTGAAATCGCTTTATGAAGAAAAGCTGCTGAGATTTGTCCCACCAGCTCCGGGGGCCGGAAGAGGGGGATGGGCGTGGGACATGGCCGGAATTCAAACGCTTGGCATTACAGATAATGTTGTTGAGCTTCTGACAGGAAAAATACGGCAGTTCAGTAAAAACACTCAGCAGGCATTAAAACTGGGATCATGTATCGGGGTTCAGTTTGAGTTGCAGACACTCGCTGCGATCTGTAAAAAATCTATAGAAGAGACAGCGGCCTCACTCCAGGAAGCGGTTGCAGAGAATCTGGTGATGATTTCCGGCGACGCATACAAATTGATCGATCCGGATATCAGAGAACCGGCAATGGGGATAAGAGTTGAATACAGATTTTCGCATGATCAGATCCATCACGCAGCTTATTCTCTTATCAGTGAAACCGAAAGAAAGTTGATACATCAACAGACAGGTCAATACCTGCTTCGGATTATCCCGATAGAACAGCGCAAAAAGAGGTTATTTGATATTGTAAACCAGTTGAACTTTGGGTTGGAACTTATTGATTGCCAGGCTGACCGGAATGAATTGGCTAAGCTGAACCTTATGGCTGGGAGAATAGCCAAGCAGTCAGCAGCGTTTGAGTCGGCTTTCGTTTACCTGAGGACCGGCATAGGACTGCTTTGTGAGGACAACTGGAAGAGCGAGTATGATATGTCGCTTGAACTATATACTGAAGCGGCTGAAGCGGCATATCTTTGCGCTGAGTATGCCTTAATGGAAGAGTTTGTTCTGTGTATATTGAAAAGGGGAAAAGTGTTGCTGGACAGGGCAAGGGCTTATGAGATCAGGATCGAGGCATACAAGGCTCAATATAAGATGCAGGAAGCGATGGAAACAGGGTTGTTTATCCTCAAGGAGCTGGGGTTGAGATTTCCTGAAAAGCCGAACAGGTTGAATATCATGCTTGATCTCCTGAAAACAAAGTTGCTATTAGCCGGAAAGCGAATCAACAAACTGGTTGATTTAAAGAAAATGGATGATCCGGTCAAATTGGCATCCATGCGGATATTGAACCGCGCGGGCTCTGCCGCCTATTTTGCCGATCCTG
The DNA here is from genome assembly GCA_030606805.1 of Deltaproteobacteria bacterium. Classification (GTDB taxonomy): domain Bacteria; phylum Desulfobacterota; class Desulfobacteria; order Desulfobacterales; family ETH-SRB1; genus B13-G4. Next base: position 9,111 of record JAUWFS010000031.1, on the reverse strand, counting down.
ATCTTCTCCCCTTCCTTGTATTGAGAACTGTCAGATTTTCGATCATATATGGGAATGCGCCTGTCGCAGCCTTTTCATATGCTGTTTACGGAATGATGCTTTGCGGTATAGTCGGAGACATAGAGGCCGGCTATCGATTCGGTCGACTTGCTTTAAGCGTGCTGGAGCAGTTCAATGCCAAAGAGTTCAGGGCCATGACAGTCCATATGGTTTATGGCTTTGTCATACACTGGAAAGAGCATGTCAGGGAAACCTTAAAGCCGTTGTCTGAAGGATATCAAAGCGGGCTGGAGACCGGAGATTTTGAATATGGAGGCTATTGTGCCTTTTTTTACTGCTACCACTCATTTGTGGCAGGAAAGGGACTGGATGAGGTTGAACTGGAAATGGCCGGATATAGCGACGCAATCGGCCGGCTTAAGCATGAACAGTCCCTGCATGTGCATGGGATATTTCGGCAGACAGTAGCGAATTTGAGGGGGATGTCTGGAACCCGGCGTTCATTAGACGGCGAGTATTACAATGAGGAGCGGATGTTGCCGATTCACAGCAAGGCAAAAGACAGAACCACTCTCTATAATCTTTATTGCAATAAACTTTTTTTGAACTATCTTTTTTGCGATTACAAAGAGGCCATCAAGAATGGAGAGCTGGCGGAAAGGTATTTAGACGGAGTAGTGGGGATGGTGGTTGTTCCGATCTTTTTTTTCTACGATTCCCTGGCCAGGCTCGCAGTTTTTCACGATTCTTCACTGTCCGAACAAAGGATTATACTAAAAAAGGTGGCTGCCAACCGGAAAAGGATAAAGAAATGGGCGCATCATGCGCCAACGAATCATCTGCACAGGTTTTATCTGATCGAGGCGGAACGGATGCGGATTCTCGGCAAAGATGCCGGCGCAGAGGAGTATTATGATCAAGCGATTGAACTGGCAAAAAAACATGAATATATCAATGAAGAAGCACTGGCAAATGAACTGGCGGCAAGATTCTATCTTGCAAAAGAAAACTCGAGGATTGCCAGAGCATATATGCAGGATGCCCGTTATTCTTACCTTATATGGGGGGCAATGGCCAAAGTCAGGGATATAGATGCGCGATACAGCCAGTTGCTTGCCGGCAGGCCATTGAGAATCTTATCCGGGATTAACAAACCTGACGGAACCATAACAACCATTGATTCAGGAGAATGTCTTGATCTCGCCTCTGTGATGAAGGCATCCCTGGCTATTTCCGGCGAAATCGTTCTAGACAGGCTGCTGGAGCGATTGATGAAAATAGCGATTGAGAATGTCGGGGCAGAAAAAGGCTTCCTGATCCTGGAATCCATGGGAAAATTGATGATTGAAGCACAAGGATCGTTCAATCAGGATCACATCACGGTATTGCACTCGGTTCCATTGGAAGAAAGCAATAATCTTTCACCCGCCATAATTAATTATGTAGCCAGGACCCGGGAAAGCGTTGTTCTTAATGATGCCGCTACTGAAGGTCGCTTCACAAATGATCCGTATATTCTTTCCAGCCATCTTAAATCGGTCTTATGCGAGCCTATTATTTACAAATCAAAACTTAGGGGTATCCTCTACCTGGAGAATAATCTTACAACCGGCGCGTTTACCATCGAACGTACGGAGATGCTCAAACTTCTGACATCCCAGATCGCCATCTCCCTGGAAAACGCCAGGCTTTACACGAACCTGGAAGAGTCTGAACTGCGTTACAGGGAGCTTTATGAAAATATTATCGATATTGTAATACTGGTTGGCGAAGATGACACAATACTCATGGCAAATCCCCTTTTCTACACCTTTCTCGGGATTCCATACGGAGATAAGATCGAATTTACCTTTAAGGAGTGTATATATCAGAAAGATCGTTCCAGGGTGGAAAGTGAGATGCTCACAAGACTTCTTAACGGGAATGATGTAAAAGATTTTGAATTTAGAATTGTAAACATGCATGGAAAGATTTTTGAGGTCGAGTGTAATGCAAAGTCTATCAGAAAGGAGGACAAACTTTCCGGATTTCAGATGGTGATCCGGGATATAACCGAGCGGAAGATGTTGACGAATGACCTGCTTGAATCTCTCAAAGCCGTGGCGAACGCCAGGATCGGAACTATCCTTGGTCTTGCAAGACTTGCAGAATACAGGGATAAAGAGACAGGCGCACACCTGGAAAGGATACAGGAGTACACCAGGATGCTTGCAGAGGAGCTTGCCAAAAGACCCAAATATAAAAATTACATCGCAAAGAAATACATAGAGGATATTTCTTTCACATCCATTCTTCACGATATCGGAAAGGTGGGAATCCCTGACTCGATACTCCTGAAATCCGGAAGACTTACAAAAGAAGAGTTCGAAGTAGTAAAACGCCATCCAATAATAGGGGGAGATGTCTTGAGGGAGGTTAACGAAAAGGTTAAGGGTCAATCGTTTTTGTCCATTGGAATGAGAATCGCCTATTCCCATCATGAGAAATGGAACGGCACAGGATATCCGAAAGGCCTCAAGGGAGAGGGAATACCTCTATCCGCCCGGATTGTCGCGCTGGCTGATGTGTATGACGCTATTGCAACAAAGCGGGTTTATAAAGATGCCTACTCCCACAAAAAGACCGTCGATATTATTGCAAACGAAAAGGGGAAGCATTTTGATCCCGATGTGGTGGAAGCCTTTCTTGTCCTCAAAGACAGATTCATGACGATATGCAGGGAAAAGTGTCGATCCTTTTAGAACCTTAGACCATTATTGTGTAACCGTTTACGGTTGTCGGTTCACAGTTCACGGTTTTATGTTTTGAGCAACCGCAAACTGTGAACCGATAACTGTAAACCGTGAACGGTTATCTTATCGTTTCTTTTTGCCGAATTCTATCCGGCCTGTCCGCTGCCGGAAGAGCAACCTGATGGGAGTTTTGTCTAACCCGGCGCGTTCACGGATCTGGTTGATAAGATACCTCTTGTATGAAAAATGAACTGCACCAGGATAGTTTACAAAGCAGACGAAAGTAGGCGGTTTTGCAGTCACCTGGGCGGCATAATAAAATTTAAGCCGTTTTCCCCGAAAGAGTGAAGGTTCATTTTTTTTGATTGCCAATTCCATTATTCTGTTTAATTGACCGGTTGTTATACGCGCTGCATACTGGTTGTAAACTTCATCAACATACTTAAATATCTTTGGAACTCTGAGGCCGGTAAGTGCGGAGATAGTAATGGCCGGGGCAAAACTTAAAAATTTTGACTCTATTCTTAATTGTTCATAATATCTTTTTGCGGTTTTACTGTCTTTTTCAACAAGATCCCATTTATTAAGCAGCATTATACAACTGCATTTTCTTTCAAAAGCATATCCTGCGATATTTATGTCCTGTTCGGTAATTCCCTCGTCTGCATCTATGACGATAAGGGCGACATCACATCTGTCAAGGCTCCTTAAAGCTTTGATTATTGAAAACTTTTCAATCTTCTTTGATACTTTTCCTTTACGTCTGATACCGGCGGTATCTATAAGAAGATATGGCTTTCCGTCAATATTGCAGACAGAGTCAATTGCATCGCGAGTTGTTCCCGGAATATCGCTTACAAGCAGGCGTTTTTCACCCAGGATACGGTTTATGAGAGATGATTTGCCGACATTCGGTCTGCCCACGACAGCGAGCTTTATCATATCTTCTGTTTGAACTGAGTCAGATTTTGGAAATGCGAGTATCAGATCGTCGAGAAAATCATTAATGCCATAGCGGTGTTCAGCAGAAACAGGATACAGTTTTTCTATGCCAAGGCTGTAAAAATCATAAAGATTTGTTTCCTGTTCAAGACCATCTATTTTATTAACAGCAAAAAAAACCGGTTTTTCCGTTGTGCGGAGGATTTCGATAATATCTCTATCATAGGGTGATATCCCTGCTTTGCCATCAAGCAGAATAATTATAACATCGGCATCTTCTATGGCCTGGAGTACCTGAAAGCGGATTTCATTTGCAAAATCATCCTTATTATCACTTAAAAAACCTCCTGTATCAACCAGGGTGAAAGCAACATCATTCCATGTAGCATCGCCGTAATTCCGGTCTCTTGTGACACCAGGGAAATCGTCGACAATGGCATCTCTCGATCTGGTAATACGGTTGAAAAAGGTGGATTTGCCGACATTTGGGCGGCCAACAATTGCAACAATAGGTTTCATGGTTTTATATAATAAAGGTAGAAGGTTGAAGGCAGAAGTTTCCTGACAGCCTTGTGCGCTTCAGCTTCAGGTATAATACATTAAAAACATGAAAAACTCACGTATAACATATCGTAAAGAAAGAACATGCCCTGACTGAAAACATCAGTAACAATTCAAAAAGCCCTTAATAAACAATGACAACATCTTACCTGGTTCTTTCTTAACGATATCTAATACGCTCAAACAGTTTCCTGTTTTGAATGTATTATACCTGAAACTTACGCTCATCCGGTTTGTTTCATATTATCTAAAGTAATACGAGTTTTGTAAATTTCCGATAAATATTATAGTTGTTTTGTTTTAAAATTATATGATAAGCAATCCGATTATATCTTTCAACAATAAAGATTGAAGGAAAAGAAAAAGAACACAGTTATTATGATAATAATAGGCATTGAAACATCCTGTGATGAAACCGCGGCATCAATAGTTATTGACGGCTCTGAAATTCTATCTTCTGTGGTGTCTTCTCAGGTGGATGTGCATCATAAATATGGCGGCGTTGTGCCTGAGCTTGCTTCAAGAAAACATATAGAAGACATTGTGCCGATTGTAAAGGAAGCTGTCAGCAAGGCTGGTATTAATTTTAAACAAATTAATGCATTGGCTGTAACCCAGGGCCCGGGGCTTATAGGCTCATTAATAGTAGGTTTTTCATTTGCGAAAGCTTTTGCTTATACACTTGGTATTCCATGGATAGGCGTAAACCATCTTGAGGGGCACATAAATTCTGTTTTTCTGGAATCAAATCCGCCGGCATTTCCTTTTGTATCACTCTTGGCTTCAGGCGGTCATACAAGCATTTATTATGTTAAATCTCATACAGAGACCGAACTTATGGGGCAGACAAGGGATGATGCTGCCGGCGAGGCTTTTGACAAAGTTTCAAAAGCAATCGGCCTGGGATATCCAGGCGGGATAGTTATAGACAGGCTGGCTAAAAAGGGAGACCCGTCGAAAATAGTTTTCCCCCGCTCATACCTTGATAAGTCCGGCTTTGACTTCAGCTTCAGCGGCATAAAAACTGCGGTAAACCGCTATATTCAGACACACGCTGATGAATATAAAAACCAGATTCCCGATATTTTTGCCGGGTTTCAGGAGTCGGTCGTTGATGTTCTTTCATATAAAGTTTTAAACGCAGCAATGGAAAAGGGTTGCGATCGGATTTCTATTGTAGGAGGCGTGGCAGCGAACAGCAGATTAAGAGAAAGGGTTATTAAGGATGCTGAACGGAAAGGAATTAAAGTCCATATCCCTTCGGTTGATCTCTGCGGCGATAATGCAGCCATGATTGCAGCCACAGGCTATCATTACTTAAAGGATGGCAAGTCTTCAGATATTAATGATGATGTGTATTCAAGAATTAAGATTTAGGTAATAGTTTACCACGGATTTTCACGGAATTACACTGAATTATGTAATACTTCTCTCGTTCCCATGCTCCAGTGTGGGAATGTATATTTCAGTGAAACTCCGTGTTGTTCCGTGGTGAATTTTACAAATTTAGAAATTAAAATAAATATTTTTCTTTTGCTTTCAGTATTCTTTTTACAGATTCTTTTCCTTTAGTCTTTATGTCCTTAGAATCCTTAAGTTCCTTTAAAATTTTCTCATATGCAATTTCTATATTCGGGCCTTTGTGACAGATCAGAGTAATGTCAATATCTGCCGAAAGTATCTGCTTTATGACGGTTTTAATGTCATAATTGCCTTTAATCGCTCCCATATCCAGATCATCTGTTATGACTATTCCATCAAAACCCATTCTGTCCCGGAGAAGATCTTTTGCAATTTTACTTGAAAGACTTGCAGGCCATTTTATATCTATTTTGCTATAAAGTATGTGCGATAGCATAATCCCAGCCACATCATGCTTTATAGCTTCGTAAAAAGGACGAAGATCGCTTGATTCTAAGGTCTGGAGATCTGCATCAAGCGGAGGCATTTCAATGTGAGGGTCAAGCACGGTTCTGCCGATTCCTGGAAAATGCTTTGCAACAGCCATGATTCCGTTTCGTTGAAGTCGCTCTATTAGTGTTACTCCCAGCTTTGATACCCATGCTGGATCATTCCCGAAAGATCTATCTCTCATAATACTTTTCTTGTTATCAAATGCCACATCCAGTACAGGAGCCATGTTCATGTTTATCCCGACACTTTTCAATTCAGAGGCGGTTATTTCTGCAAAATGCCCGGCATCTTCTTCATCTTTCATATCAGGATTGCCTGAGAACCTGGTAAAAGGCTCTTTCAGCCTGGCTACCTGTCCTCCTTCCTGATCAATTGAGATAAATAGTGGTGGTTGGCCGCATTTTATTGCATATTCCTGAACCGACATACACAGGTCTTTTATCTGATCCGGGCTGGTCAGGTTCCTTGAAAACAGAATGATTCCTCCGACCTTAATTTTATTGATGAGAAATTTTAGATCATCATTGAGTCTGGTTCCATCAAAGCCTGCCATCAGGCGCTGCCCGGCCAGTTGTTCGTTTGAAAGTGCTGAAATATCCATTGGCAGTTACCTAAAATTCCAAAATTCGTAAAAGTTCACCACGGATTTTCACGGAATTACACTGAATTATCAATAAACCCACTCTAAAGCGAGTTGTTTTGAGATAATTGATCAATTGGGCTTCGTTCTGATTTATTATCTTTTTTATGGCCTTATTTTCTACCAAGAGATCGGCTTGGAATCTACGTTCAAATTTAATATTCTTATAGTAACTTACTCATTGTTTTCAATTTTCAGTGAAACTACGTGTCGTTCCGTGGTGAACTTTTACCCAAATTCCATTATTTTCTTAATTGATACTTTCGTACAGCCTTGTTGTGATCTCTTATATTAGTTGAGAACATATGAGTATTGTCTTTTTTTGATACAAAATAAAGAAAATCCGTATCAGCGGGGAAGAGAGCGGCTTCTATTGCCTTTTTTCCCGGATTTGCAATTGGTCCATGTGGAAGACCGGAAATCCGATAGGTATTATAGGGTGTTGATGTTTTAAGATGTGTTTTTTTTATATTTCCGTCAAAGTCTTTTATACCATAGATAACCGTAGGATCACTTTCAAGCCGCATTTTCTTCTTCAGGCGGTTGTGAAAAACAGAAGAGATAACAGAGCGTTCCTCGGGATCGCCGGTCTCCTTTTCGATTATGGATGCCAGCGTTACTGCCTGATGAATTGAAAGTCCCAGTTTTTTTGTTTGTTCTTTAAAAGCAGGGGTGAAAACAGAACGGAACCTCTTGACCATTGTAGATATAATTTTTTCCGGGGCGATATCTTTTTGGAAGTAATATGTTTCAGGGAATAGATATCCTTCAAAGGTTTCAGCGTCAATTCCTTCTTCATGCACAAGCGATGAATCAAGTGCTGCCCTTAAAAAATCTTCTTCTTTGCCTAAACCTGCCTTGGCTAAATTTGAAGCAATCTGGTTTAGATTATAACCCTCCGGGATGGTCAGTTTATAAAGGCGTATTTTTCCGCTTACTACTATATGGAATATTTTATTCGGTGGCATAGCGGCAGAAAGAAGGTATTCTCCAGCTTTTATTTTTTTATCATATCCTTTAATACGGGCAAATAAATTAAATTTATACAGATCTTTTATAATGTCTGCTTTTTGCAGTCTTTCTGAAAAGGATTTAAAGTTCTGGCCCGGTTTAATAAGTATAATTTTTTCATTATGATCAATACTTGATGCGGGCATGTCTGCATACATAAAAAGATTAAGTATAAAGCAGAACAGGCCGGAAAATAACAAAAAAAGCGTTATTAAAATGATTACTTTTAATTTATTCAAGCTGAAAGTTGCTCCAAAGGCTATATGGGATGTCCCCAAGTCCACGTTTAACCAAATGACACCCTTTTCGATAAATATGAAACGGCGTTGTGCCGCGTTTCATCTGTTTTTTCTAAAATATTAAACACCTGGATAAGCGATAACCTTTATTGAGAAGTTACATGTTTTGGTTGTAATGCTAAGATTTTATTGAAATAATTTTAACGAGAAACGAACCAGCGTTTCCCGTTAGCTCCGGTGATTTGATATGCATTTTATTTTCTTGTTACTCTTGGCGTGTGAAGTGTAATCGGAATATGCTTTCTGTAATGACTGAAATCATTATCAGTTGAAAATATAGGCATATTGTTTCTTGTTGAAACAGCGCAAATCAAAAAATCTGTATTTGAACATTGAGTACCTTTACGGCGGAGGGTATTAAAATATTCTGCCGCTAATTCAAAGTCTTCTGAGGCAAGTGGTAAGTCGGGGAAAAAAGAATTTCTTGCCGAATTGGGCCAATTAACTGCACTCTCACTTCTTCAATCAGCTCTTGAAACTCAACAAGTTCAATATTGGGGCCAGACTGTTTCTTTCTGCGAAGGGCCAGAGACCAAATACATGTGTCTACTAAAACCTTCATTTAACCTTCCGCCGTTCTTTATAATTATAATCAGATCCATATTCTATCTTGCCAAAAAGGTTTATAATCTCAACCTGTTTGCGCCTTTGGATATACCCAAGGAGCGCTTCAGTCACGACTGCTTTTTTGGTACGATGTTGACCAACTATAAGGGCTTCTTCTATTAATTTTATCGTCAATTGCTAAATTAGTGGGCATAATTTACCTCCATATTTTCTTACAAATAATAATATAACTTATCATGTGTAAAACCAAAAGACAACTATATGATTATTATTTTGTATATCGTCGCAAATCAGCCGCGCGGCTTTTCGCGTCCGCTGAATTAGCATTGTTGTGTGCCGGGCACGGCACACGTCTTAAGGGTGAGCCTACAATTTCCAATTATGGAAGTCAAGGCAAGTCCCAAGCCCAGCCAGATGGAGGCGAAGGGCATAGTGTTATCACAAC
>JAUWFS010000133.1:0-9105 GCA_030606805.1 Deltaproteobacteria bacterium | reverse complement strand
TTTTAAGGGTTAGTGAAGATGGAAAGGAAATTAGAAAAGCATATCAACAACATAAAAAGAAAGGTATGAACGTTTTATTTTCGCTACCAACAACCCCTATGGATTTTATAATTGAAGATGTACCTGTTAAAGGAATTTTGAGATGAATTTTAATTTTAGAAATGGTCTGATTTGGATTTCCATAGATATAGAATACGAAGGAGAAAACATAAATATCGATAATTGTATTTTGGATACAGGCTCAGCAACAACTGCTATAGATATTGATTTAGTCGAATTTAATTATAAAAAGCCTTCATTTGTCAAAAGATTAGTTGGTATTGGCGGTGGAACTCAAGAAGTTATCAACCAGGAAGTTAAAAAAATAACTATAGATCAAATGTCATTGGAGAATGTTGAAATTGAGTTTGGTGATATTCAAGCTGATTTAGGAATAAACGGATTTATAGGCACTGACGTTTTGAGACATTTCGATATTAACATCAAATTCTCAACTAAAGAATTGTATTTTAAACAACACTAAAGGGTTAAGCCGAATAAAGAACTCCCAAAATGTCTGCTTCCGGCTGCAGCCGAATCGACATCGCGCAGGCTGTCAGTCAGGTAAAACCGCATTTACGCGGTTGCCAGCTGAAGATTTCAATAATTCACTTTATTTTAACTGGGATATCCTTGATAAAAAACGAAACTGGAAGAGGTCGACTTTCTACTTTCAAACAATCACAATCCTTTACTGCTCATTCTGTGCCAGCCTGCAAACCTGCCCAACAAGATAAAAAGGTATTGAAAGCAATTTAAATTCAACTAACTGCCCTCCCGGCACCCTAATTGATTCCTGAAAAATTGATGGCTTTGCAAGGTTGATTCGAACAGATAAATCAACTCCTTTTTCTTTTACAAACTGATGAAGCGATTTCAGGCGACCGGTCTTTCCTGCCTTTACTTCTACAGGTATTATTTCTGTGCCGGAAGAAATTACATAATCGACTTCAGCCGAAGAGCTTTTTGCCTCTCGTACCCAGTAATACAATTCCGGTTTTTTATAATATTCATTCAAATAAAGAAGGTGCTGCCCCACAAACAGTTCACACAATCCACCAGAATTTACCATCATTACATCATCTGCATTTTCAATATCAAGCATACTCATTCCACAAGCACTGACCATGAGACCTACATCCAGAAACGTAATTTTGAATTTCTTCTCATTTACCTGGGAACCTAACGGAACTCCGTTACATGCACTATGCTTTATCAGAAAGACGATCCTTGCCATTTCAAGTAGATGCAAAGCCTTGGCAATATCTTTAGCTCGTTCATTTTTATCGACATTCACATACTTAAATTTTTCACCAACCATCAACGGAAGTTTCTTGAAAACATTAAGGATTCGCCCATGGTTAACCCTTGAGGAATACTTGTTAAAATCGTCCTCATATGTTCCGAGAATTGATTCTTTTACAATTTCAGATTCGTGATAAGATTTTGTTTCAACAAAAGCAGAAACCGCTTCAGGCATTCCGCCAATAATCAGGAATGTTTTAAAAAGGGAAATCAAATCAGAATGAACAGATTCCGGAACGTCTTCTGAAAGAGAAAAGTTTTGAATAAAATCGACCAGCATTGTATTGCGATTTGCTGTCAGAAATTCTTCAAAAGTCATGGGCCCCAGATGTAAATACTCTATTCTTCCAACGGGCATTGAAAAAGTATGATTTTCAAGAAGGAATTCCAGCAGAGAACCCGCTGCAATTATATGTAATTCAGGAACTTCTTCATAAAAATATCTTAGTTTTGCGAAGACTTCCGGCGCTGCCTGAATTTCATCTAAAAAAAGAAGAGTGTTTTCAATATCAATTTTTTTGTTATATTTAAGTTCCAGAAGCTTGATAATTTTTTCGGGTGTTCCGGTGAACAGGGATTTCATTTCAGGATTTCTTTCAAAGTTCACTTCAATAAAATCCGAAAAGTTCTGCTCTGCAAACATGGAAACAAGATAAGATTTTCCGACCTGTCTTGCTCCGCGAATTACAAGAGGTTTGCGTCTTTTTCTATTTTTCCACTTCAAAAGATAATCTGATGCTGTTCTATACATATCCCACCTGCGATTGCTAAATGAGCAAAAATGACATTTTCACAGGTTATATTATCAATACAGATGTTTTTTTACAATGTATAATTATCAATTATCCGGAAAACATATGTTTTTATTGGCATCCTTCATTTTGTAGTTTACACTTCTTCAACATTTACGGATGCCAGCCATTAGCTATTAGGCAATAAAGTGTATAAAACCGAAGTGTTAAGCTAACGGCTATGCGCACAGATCATATTTTTTCTGCCTCTTTTTGGGCATCAACCGCAAGAGGGCTGTCGGGTGCAAGTTCGACCACCTTATTATAAGCGCTAATTGCCTTTTTATATTCGCCTGACAAACTGTACGCCTTTGCAAGATAGTAATATGATTCAGCGGAACGCGGATATTTTTTCACTGCTTTTTCAAGAATTGCCACAGCATCTGCTGCTCTTTCCATCGCCATATAAGTTCGGCCAAGACCCCGCAGGGCAATAATAAAAGTTGGTTCCAGCCTAAGGGCGTCGCTATAATATTTTTCTGCAACCTCGTATTCCTGCTTATTATAATATGCCCACCCCATGTTTGTTAAAGGATAATGGGGCGTGGCATATAAAATATCATCAACAATCTCCTTAAAACAGGCAATCGCTACATCCCATTCTTTATTGGCAAGATAGGCTGTTCCCAGATTATTTTTAGCCGGCGCATAATCCGGTTTTAATTTCACTGCTTTCTTAAAGTGTTTTATAGCAAGGTCCAGCCGATCCTTGGCCATATATGCAAGCCCAAGATCGTTTTGAAGATAGGGATCCTTGGAGTATAATTTTTCTGCTTTTAGAAATTCCCTTAGCGCTGAAGAAAAATCCCTTTGCTGCATGTATGCTTCACCGAGGTTTCTTGATGCCTCTCCCTGTTTCTTTCGCACTTCAATGTTCGTAGCGCAGGAAACTATACAAAAAATTAAAAACAAGCTTAAACTTAAAACAAGACGATTTGTTTTCATACTTTTCTACTCCAAAATAAACTGTTTAGTAAAAGTTCACCACGGATTTTCACGGAATTACACTGAAATATCAAAACACCCTTATCAACACTATAACCAGCTCGACAGTCATAAGTTTTCATAACGTGTGTCACATGAGCCATCTGTAAAAAAATTCTCCTCCCGTTCCAGCAAAAATTAACAAATAATTACATTCTGGGCAAACGAAATCAATAAGAAATTATATAGCGCCCTGAACGAAAAGCTATTAAATTGATTTTTGCGGGTTGGGTTGAGGCACGAAACCCAACAAAATTGAGGTACTCAACCCAACCTACAAAAAATCGAGGTTTCCATTCAGACACTATATAGACCTCCCGGATAAGTGTTTATTGTCCTTTGAAAACCGCAAAAGGATTTCAGGCTATATATTAAGGGTTACGTTCGGTTGTGTCTTTTCCCATCACCTGGCTTGTTTTTAATGGTGGTCAATATTCGGTTGTCATTGCTACCGCCCTTACTGCTATCAATGTTTTTTGGAATGACTCCCTGCAAAATACTAAAAACTTCATTGCATGGTCGGAGATCGAAATAAATCGCTTGCAATTCCTACAAAGTTGAAGAATTTCATCGCGTAAGTTTAGATCAAATTGAATGTTAGAACTGTCAACCTGTCCAATTTTTCAATTGCTTTTCAATCACTTTTCACATAGTATTTTTCTGACGACAATTTTTCGAGTTTTTACTCATTCTGTCCAATTTGCGACATTGGACAGAAATCATTATTTTTTTAGTTCCTTGCCAATCAAGCACTATATATACTATGAAGCAGACAATTAAATCACTCATTATGTCACTACTTTTTTTGCTGATCACAACACTGTCATATGCTGAAATTAAAATCTTTACATGTACTGTCAAGCAACCATTCGGAGGAAGCCAATCACCGGATGATGCGCTGATTGCATCGATTGCTAAGGCTAAACGTGAAGTTTTGGAACTTGCCGGCACATATCTGCAAAGCCTTACAGTAGTAAAAAACGCAGTGGTAGTTAAAGATGAAATACTTGCTTTAGCCGCAGGTATGCTTAAAACTAAAATTGTGTCTCAAAAAAATTATGCGACTGAGGATGCCTTTGGAATTGTTGTTGTTGCCGAAGTTGAAAGACTGGAAAAACTTAACCGGAAATTCAGATCTTCGACATCTCAGGAACAAGAGCTGGAAAAAGAAAATCTTAAAAAGCGTTTCAAAAAAGTCAGCAATAGTTTAAAGGCCGTCAAATGGAAAAAAAAGCTTTAGCTTTATGGGACAACGGAGAATATACTGACCCCATTCAAGCATTAAGGTATTTGAACAAAGCCATCCATATCAATTCTTATGATGCAAATGCTCACATTGATAGAGGAATCGCCTATGCGAACATAGGCGATATTAACAAAATGTGTTCTGATTTTCGGAAGGCTTGCGAGCTGGGGAACTGTACAGCTATAACCTCGGTTAAGAAAAACGGTGATTGCCGGTAAAAATGGAAATAGATACCTCGGGAGGTCATAAATTTTCTCGTTCCCATGCTCCAGCGTGGGAATGCATACCATATAGATTGCCACTGTTGAATAATAAGGGCTCGATAAACAAGAACAACTGCGGGAAAGACCATGAAAAAGCCAGGCGACTGAAATGAAAGGGAGGTGACGAATATGAAGCACGTTTATAAAGGGATTATTGAAGGGAATGTGATTCGACTTGAGAATCCCATAGAACTTCCTCAAGGAACGCCTATTCTTGTTAGTTTTACCACGCTATATAAAGAACGACAAGACGCCATCAAGCAGAGACAATTGAAATTCCTTGAACAAGGGTTTCATTTAGGAAAGAAATTGTATTCAAGCAGAGAGGACTTACATGCCCGATAGATTGATTGATACAAATATCCTTGTGTATGCTTATGATATTTCTGAAGGCACAAAACATGACATTGCTAAAGAGATCTTGAAACAGATTTGGCAAGATGGAGGAGGCGTCGTGTGTGTTCAGAACTTGATGGAATTTTTTGTTGTGATCACCAAAAAAGTTACATTTCCCATTCCTGTTTTCGATGCCAAAATGATCATTGATGATATGACGAAATCCGATAGTTGGCGAGTCATTGATCGGGACATCAACACGTTCTTGAAGGCAATGGATATTGTCTCGCAGCATGCTGTCCATTTATGGGATGCGACGATTATTGCATCTATGAAGGAAAGTGGCGTCACCCATATTGTCACAGAAAACACATCAGATTTTGAGGAAATTCCAGATATTCATATCATTTTACCATTCTAAAAAGACAAGAGCAAGGCGTAATGTGCGCAATAGCAAGCTATTTCAAGCCTGAGCAACACAGCCATTGGTGTTCATTGTCGGCGAAAAATCATAAGTTATGACCTTTCGAGGTATAGATACTTTAAAAGTCGTAGTCCCTATTTTGGGCTACCAACTTAAAGCGGGACACTTTTCGCCATTTTGTCTCTATGGCAATTCCACAATCAAGCAAAATTTAAGAAGTTGCTAACCGATTGAATTTACAGGCTGTCCCGGCTTAAGTTGGTAGCCCTATTTTGAAAGCACATCAATAGCTTCATAAGATGTTTTAATTGCCCCATGTCTTTTGATTCTGAACTGTTTTTTCTTAAAAGCCTCTACTTTTATATCGTGCTGATCTCCGTCGAATATAAAAATAATATTTACTGAAATATCATCATTTTTATTTATGTCCAAATAAAACTTTTTGCTGATTTTTTTCCCGATCTGTTGCTTACTTTTAATAGCATCCCAGCTTCCTGCCCTGCAAGAAGCAATGATTTCTGCACTTCCGGACGATATAATATCATTATAAAATACATCTTCTTCCTTCATTGGATAAGTTTTCCCATTTATTATACATTTTTGTTCTGCCGGATAATAACCCGAATACAGCGATTCCCTGCTATATTTATAATATGATCCGTATCGATATGTATGCCTGTAATAGTTGTCCTTTTCTTGATAAGTGCTTCCTTTATTTATCGCCTTAACCAATAAATGTGCTTTCTTTACTTCTTTTATTCTATGGTCGCCTTTATTAGCGAGATATTCCTGAAAATCCGAACTGTCTAATGTACATTCCTTTTTTATTGAACATATAATAGTATTATTCGCATCTATTACATTTGATAAGATTTCAAAGTCGCCATGATAACCTTTAATTACATGAACATCGATAATACAATCTAAGGCGGGATCACCTGAAGAAGTTACTATAAATTGATGTAGCTGCTCAAAACCACTTTTTATATAACCATAAAGATAATCGGATAAATATGGTTCATCAAAGTAATTGCTGCTGACTTTACAAATGTGAACTCTCATTGTTCGTTTTTTATCAAAATCATAAAATTGCTTTGCAACAGCCAATTGCAACTCATTACAAATTTGAGGTAATATCTCAATTTTTTTTTCAGCCTTATTTTTTATATCATTATCTATAGTATCCTTTTGTATAGTTTTAGATGCAACACACGAAAAAAAATGGATTATACAGCTACACAAAATTAAACATAATATAATTTTTTTCATATATTCCTCCCTCAATTTAATTCCTGTTAAATTCCCCTTTGAAGGTGGAAGTAACGCACAATTGTAAAAGAAAAAATGCTTTAATTAGAATTGCAGACAATCTGTACTCAACTTGCTTTGATATTTTACTATAGATTTTTAGATAATTATCTTCCTGTTTTTTTCTATTACAGAATTTATTATAATAATTTTAAAATCTCTATCCCTTAAAAATTGAATCAGGTCATTATGTAAAGGAACTGTCGCTATAAGTATGTTGTTTCCATCTGAATCGGCAATTAGAAATCCCTGTATGGTTAACGAAGTGTTATATTTTTCAGGCCTTTCCGCAACAAAAAACATTGGATCAATTGTGTAATCAAGCCCAATACCTTTAAGAAGTTTTTGTATATTAGTATTTATATTATCTCCTGTCTCTATCTGAACAACCTCCATGCCGGCCTTTTTAATGGCGCTTATTGCCTCGCCATAAATATTTCCAAAGTCAACAATCAGCGGAGCATCATCTTTTAACGATATGAGGTTTGATAAGGCTTCAACCTGAATCCCTTCATATGGAAATGTAATCTTTATATTCCGCTCATAGTTATAACCCATTACTTTAAGCAAATCATTTACAATGTCTTTTATTTCCAGTGTGTTGATAAAGGTTAAATTTTCATCGGATTGCCGGTAGTCAACATCTTCTTCCTTATCTTTTTTTGTAACTTTTCCATCTTTGATTATGTCTTTAACAATTACACCTTGCGATTCAAGATAGCGGCAAATTGAGACCGGTGTGCGTTCATCCGAATTTTCAATGAAATTCATACAAACAGGATGAGCTTTATTTTCATCGCCCAATTGCTTCTCAATTATCCACCTTGCAGTGATATTTACTTCCATGCCCTGATCTGAAAAGGATAATTTGTTTTTTATACTATCTTTAAATACTGAATTAATAACTGAATCAAACAGTTGGTCTAAAGATGATTCCTTAGAAGCCGGAACAATTATTACATCCTTCCAAAATGACTTTACCGCATTCAAAGCATATTCCTGCATATCATTTTCTTGAAAAATTATTCTGCTTTGATTTTTAAGCTCTATAACAGGAAAAGCAGAAAGATCTAAACTGAAATCATCTTCTCCCTGCATTGGAAAGTAGTATGTGCCTTTATTCAGGAGCCTTGCATCCAGGGCATAAGACAGTTGCTCAAGAGGCGACTGTGCAATATCTTCTTTTCTTGTTACAGCCGCAAATGCTGTTTTAACTTTTGCAGGGGAACTAACTGTATCGTCCAGCGCAATTTCCTCCACAATATTGCCGGAAGCATCAAAAAGGGATTTATACCAAGGCTGGTTTCTAATGGATGGATTGGGAATATAAATTGTCTGGCCGGTATGAATAAGGTTCGGATCAACAACCCCTGGATTGATAAGCCTGAACAATTTCATTCCTTCCCTGTATAATCTCTTTTTTTTATCATATGATTTTGTATTATGTATCTTATAGCCTTGCGCAACTATTTTTGCCAAATAATCCCCTTTTTTTACTGTATATTCAATTGAATGGTTTTTTAGAACTTCAGGTATATTTGAAATGGTTACAAATGGAATGGTTACAACTCCTGAAGATTGGCCTGGCATGGAGTCCCGGCTCAATATCTTTAAGGGGATAAGAATATGCTGACCGGGTAGAATTCTATTTGCGTTATGAATATGTGGATTGATGCATTTAAATATACTTAAAAATTCAGGGAAATCCTTTTGTGAAATTTCACCTCTTTGACTGAAAAGTTTAAATAGCCAATCATCTTTCTGAACGATATAAGGATCGCACAAAACATCTCGCCCCCGATCTTTCTTAACCACATAGCTTTTATATAAAAAAGCTGCGTTTACATCATAAAGAGGGCTTATGGTAAATATTATTAAACATAGAAAGATAGAAATTAATGATTTAATCATGTTAACTACTCAGGTTGTTAGGTTCACGGTTCACTGTTGGTTGTCTTGATCTCTTCATATTTCTTGAGATAGTTGATAAATCCACGAACTGCGGCACATGTTTGCCTGGCCTGTTCGTAGACATTTTTGAACCGCAATAGCAAGCGCATTCCCCTTTGCGTATAAGTTGCCAAGCCTCAATATCTTAAAAACGTTCAATTTTCATCGCTCTCTAACCGTGAACTGTGAACCGTGAACCGTTAACCTGAGTAGTTATACCTTTTTCAGATCCAAGGCATTAGCTATTTCTTCTGATGTACGTTCGACAAATCGTGTAAAATCTTCTCCGGTTAACGGCTTGCCGGGCGCAGGAACCTTTTCAAGGTCTTTTGGCCGGATAAAAACAGGGGAATTAATTAAATCCGGGTTTGGAGAAATTTCAAATTCTTCCGGAAAGCTGTTTTCAAAATACATCTTCTGAAAACCCGAAAATTTCAGCGCATGAGCGGTTGAATCAAC
>JAUWFS010000005.1:0-43233 GCA_030606805.1 Deltaproteobacteria bacterium | reverse complement strand
AGTTATCGTCCGAAGTAAATTTGCTCATACGTTCTGCAATATTTTTTTCAATAGCTTGCTTATCCAATTCTGAATTTGAATCAACAATGAACAGGCGAACGACACCATCTTCATTTTTATCTGAAGGTTTTTGCTCTTGCCCATCTGTATCTGAGCGGATTTTGTTGATTAGTGTTATCACTCGCTTAGGGCATCTATGGTTTATTTTTTTGGCAGGTTTTGCCCAAGTATCCGGGATATTGAGACCTAAATCAAGTTTACCATCCATGTAAATCCGCTGCATAGTATCACCGAATAACCCAAGGGAGAATATATTAAAATACTTTTCTTGAATTGCAAAAAAGGCCTCAACAAGCTCTTTTTTTGTATCCTGACTCTCATCGATAAGCAATATTGGATATTTCTTGACTAGTATCTGTTGCATTAGTGGCTTTGTCGAAAGAAAATTTGACGATATTTTAATCACTTCTGCATGGTTTAGCGAGTCTCGGCCACTATTTATTCCGATTGGATTGTAAGTAAATTTTATGATTTTATCCAAATCCATTAATCTTTTTTTCTTTAATTCAATCTTAGCGGCTCTATCGCTTGCTGCTTTTGTTCCCGTTCGCCCTTTACTTTGTTTTTCTTCAAGCTCAGCTATTTCATTTCGAGTATTATGCCGTATCCACTCATTTATATCCTTTTGAAATGGATGAATGAGCTCCCAGGCAAAACTATGGATGGTTGAAATGACAAAAGTAGAATCAAATTCAAGTCGTCTTTTTATTTCATCACTTGCAGCATTTGTATAGGTGATGATAGCAACCTTCTGTCCATTTAGACGCAAGCGATGAATATTTTCTTCTTGAAATCTTTTCAATACTTCTACAAGCGAGCGTGTTTTCCCAGAACCCGCCCCCGCAAAAAGAAAAAAGCTCTTTGGACAATCTAAGTTTAGACAGGAAAATATTTCATCATCTACATTCACGAAGGTATCTGAAACATTCATTCTTCACCTCCGCACTTGTTATCATCTGATTCCAAATAATCTTGATCTTTGTTTTTAAGCTTTTCCTGTAACCAATCTAATCCCTCAGAAATATATGCAGGTGGAGTTAATTCCTTTGGTTCCCTTAGATAAAGAAGCTCCAAAGCCATCTCTGCCTTCTTCTTAGTTTTATCGAGTGCATCAAACATCTCCTTTGTAGCTTCAGATAAGCTCGTTTTTGACAGAGCAGCTGACATTTTTTTGATAAGACCATTTGATTTGTTCATATTCTTGAAAAGTTGGATATTTGAAAGAACCAGAGCATCCTCAAAGGTGTATGGAATAGCCTCTTCTTTTTCACCTCCATCAGTAAGAGAAACATTAATTGGGCACTGATAAGCTACTCTAACCAGTGAGTTTTCTGATATTTTTTTGTCTTCTGCCAAATCAAGCAATCCATCCAAATCTTTTATTTTAGGTAACCAACTCTTTAAGGTATTATTACCTGATCTGTATTTTTTATCCCGCTCAGGTTTTACTTTTGCAGTTTTTTTCTCTTCAATAGAATCAATATCAGTCACCACAAGCGTAACCAGCCCCAAATCTTCAACCAACGGTTTAAGACGGTGGGCATGACTCCCGCCAATTTCTAATACCGTTATATAGAGAGAATCTAACACAGGTCTTTGTTTAATAAAATGAGGTACAAGCATACGTTCCGCAGATCCCTCAACAAGTATTGCGGCATCTGCAAAAAACAGGTCGCAGTGAGTTGTTCTTAGATAGCGCGTAGCAAATTTAGAAGTATCGTCTTTTTCTCCGAAAGTTGTCGAAAGGTTAACCACTGTTGCACAGGGCACATTATTTTTCTTGTCAGCAGGCCTCCTGCGAAAATAGCGTAAACATCCAAAATCAATTTCATGAGCAATATGGCTTGAATGTGTGCTGACAACCATTTGAGTCGAAAGCTTCTCAGATTCTTCTAAATCCCCATGATTACGCAATACAGCATAAGCCTTATTAATAAAAACTTGCTGTACTTGGGCATGAAGGTGAGCTTCTGGTTCTTCGATAAGAACAAGGTGTAGAGGTTCGATTATGAAATCCCCATTGTCAAGAACCTTACCAGCCTTTCCTTTCCGCATCCATTCATCTCTAAAGCGAATCAGTTTAAAAACCATGGAGATCAGATTTCGATAGCCTAAACCGTTATACTTTTCTGGAAGGCTAAGCGGTGATTGTCCAGAAGTGGCATCACTATTTGTCACATTGAATTGTACAGCACTGTCGTGATTAAGACCGTCAATCGGATTGACTTTGCTTGTTAGAGTGATTTGCGGATCGCTAAATCCTGGGTATCCAAGATCTTCTAATTCAGAAATAGCAGAGCTAAAGCTGGACTTCAACTTTTTGTCAAATTCATTTGTTGCGTTTTCGATAGCAATCAAAGCTTCTATATCATCTTCATTAGGCTGCTCTGAAGGATTGAGGTGCTTGTCAAAGTAACTTCTAAGCTGTGTTGTTAAACTGCCAACAGTATTTCCTGCCCCTGGACTATCCGAAGTCGAAGTATTTGGATCTGAGAAACCTCGCTGCGCATTTATAATGTCGATTTTAAAGAGCCCCTCGAAAGGTTCAAAATCAAGTCTCAAAGAATCTTCGGGCAGATTTTGGGGTTTAGCAACTCCGTCAACTGGCATTACGAGCTGAGAAGGGTCAAGCAAATATGAATTTACTGCAAAATATCTATGTAAGCGCTTTTCTTTTTCTAAGAACTCTTTCAGAGATTGCGGCCACAACGATAATTTTATTTTACCACCATTTTTATTTTTTGAAGCTGTTTCTGCTGCTGAGTTAAACACCTTTTTGAATTCTTTATACAATTCTTCAATACGCGATTTCCCTTTTTTCTTAGGTTCAAAGCATAGGCGAACTCCAAGTTTACCACCAGTCCAAGAGAGTGTAGGGATAAGATGGCTGACATAATGAATTTCAGAGGTATCAACATCAAGCCAGATATCTATAGAAGGAAGTACAGGTAGCCATTGTTCAATGCTAAGATCAAGATCCTCTGGTTTGCCACACTCTATCCAAGTGGTGCCGATTTTATTGATAGTATGCCAATTGGAAAGGGTTAAATCCGTTGTAGCAATTTCTTTTCGGCAACTTTGTTTAAGAAATAGTATTAATGCATGTGTGGCCGATGTTTTTCCGCTATTATTGGCACCGATAAAAATTGTTTCTTTACCCGAAAAAGCAACATGGCATGATTTTAGTTTCCTGAAATTTTGTATTTCAACAAATTCGATTTTCATATTTTGCTATCCATTATTTTTTCCCTCGTGAAAAATAATGGGTCTACGTTTGACCCATGAGCAATCTACTTTCTCTTATTTCAATATTTCTTCTGATTTTTTATCTTTATTCTTAAAGTTCTATGCCCCCTTGAATCTTGACCAATCAACAAGGGTCAAACGTAGACCCCATTTGCTTTTCTTGTTAAATGGGGAGAATCTATGGGAGAATCTATCGGACGCTCCTCAGTTTATAAGTTCATATCGTCTATAAGTAAATATTGATTTTCTTTTGCAATTTTTTCTACACGTTTAACAGATTTCTTTCTTCTACTTCTCTTTGTCTTTTTTGCCATAAGCAGAACGACTTTCTTTGACGACAAAACCGATTTTCTTACGTATTTAATCGTTGTTTCCGTAAGCTGCCTTGTCTTCAGCAACTACTGCCTGTTTTGGACGCTTAAGCAGTTGAATATCTATATGAACCTTTGCCCCCAGAACCTCAGCGACTCTGCGCAACATGCTTAAGGAGTGGCCCTCGTACGATGTTGATTCAAAACGGCTAATTTGCTGTTGAGACGTTCCCACCCTTTGAGCTAATTCCTTCTGAGACAAACCAGCCTTTTTACGCAAAGCAGCTAATTGCAAAGCCACATTCCAGGCCTCGCCAGCCTTCTGGTAGCGGCTTGCAAAATCAGGATCTTTCAACTGCTTTTCAAGGTATCTGTCAAAATTGGTTTTTCGTTTCATACCGAATTTCTCTCCAACCAATTACGTTTTCTATCCAAAGCAACCTTACGATCTTTTGAGGGAATCTTCATTGCTTTGCTTCGAATCACATGCAAAGCAATGATCCTCTTTCCCTTCATAAAAAAATACAGTACACGGGGAGTTCAACTTGCCCACATGTCTCAGTTCAAAAAGATCATCACCAATATGCTTTGAAAGAGGTGGTCTGTGATAATGCCTGCTTTGAAGTTTAGTTAGACCGGCCATTACTGCTGCAAAATCGTCAGGATCCGATTCCTTAAGGTCATCAAGAATCTCCCGTACAGGACATCGCCCTGAACCTGTTTCATAAAACTCTATAGAAAATTTCATAATTAGTCAACATCAATATTGATGTATTTTTAATTAAAAAAACAGGATTGTACTTTTTAAAGAAATATGTTGAGACGCGTCTGGAAAATTCGTATATCCTGCCGAAAATATCGCCGGAAACGCTATTCAACGCCTCACCATTGATTGGTACTCATCTGTTCTTTCCTGTCGTTGCAGTTTGTCCCTTGGGGTTTTAAATATAAAATTTCAATATCATGCGCACAATCCAGGGTCAAACCACAAATTTTCAACCTGTGCGGTTAGGAGATTCCTGAACCCTTCCGAATGATCTAATCCTCATCTGCCGGTTCTCGTAGGGGCGGGCTTACCCCGCCCGAATCAATTTGGCTGGCGGCATAAAGCCGTCCCTACTTGTTGTTTACAATTTTCAGTGAAACTCCGTGTCGTTCCGTGGTGAACTTTTAGCTTGATTTATTAGTATAACTAATATAGATTAGCCAAAATAAAAAACCTATAAAGAAGGAGTTTTTAATGAAAAGCGATATAACAGGAATGATTCATGTGCTTGAATTTGAGTGCCAGGCCCCTTTGAAATTTTATGAACATTGTAAAAAGTGCCCGCGTTTTGACGATAATTGTCCTGATTTATCCTTAGGCGTGGAAATTCTGAGAAGAAAAAAGAAAATTGATTATTGTGGTGAATTCCTATCAGAAGAATATGTGGACGTTAAGGCTTTTAATTGCCAGGCCCCTCTTAACTATTTTGAAAAGACACGAAAGAAATGCAGTCATCATGGCCGTTGTCGTGAGGAAGGACTTCTGCTTGCCCTGTTAAATGGCAATAAAATATTAGACTACTCACAAAAAACAGCAATTCAATTCCCAGGTATTAAACGACGCGGCAAAAAAATGGCTTCACCTGAAGTCACAGAAAAGAAAAGAGCTGTTTCCTGATTTTTAGCTGTTTACGGTTTACAGTTCACGGTTTACAGTTTTTTTAAATGAATTTTTACTGTAAATGGTATACATTCCCACGCTGGAGCATGGGAATGAGAAGCGCTAAAACTGTAAACTACTTTTTAGGTTTGCTGAAGGATGCCATTTTTTACTGTAAACTGTTAACCGTAAACTGTAAACGGCTACAGCTACAGCACTTTTTCAATTATTGCGGAATTCAGCAATAACAAGTCTCATATCTTCAAAAAACTCTTTTTCTACCGGACATGTTTCGCACTGAAATTCATTAATGCAAGGATTTAAGGAATGTTGTCCCATCTTCATGGTGCGCATTTGCGGTATTTTTTTATCGGGCACCATTTCAATACAGCCGGTAGGGCATATATAAGTACATGAACCGCAACCGATACAAACATCAGATGCTACCTTGAACGGCGTAGCTACCTCACGGTCAATGCCGCGGCTTACAAGACCTATTGCACTGACACCCACGACTTCTTCACAAAAACGTACACAAAGACCGCACAGAATACATTCGGTAGAATCTTGTTTCTTGAACCTGGATGATTTAATACCCATCTGCTTTGCCATAGCTTGAAGGCTCGATACATCAGGGCACCTTGCAAGAAGCAATTCAATAATCATTTTTCTGATATGTCTTAGTTTTGCTGTATCAGTAAAAACTTCCATGCCGCCTTCGACTGGAAAATTACATGCGGTCACAAGTCTTCGCTGCTTATTTATTATAATCTCAACAGTACAAAGACGGCATGCTCCATAAGGCTTGAGGGCTTCATGATAGCATAGCGTCGGGATAACGACTCCTGCTTTTTTTGCTGCATCAATTATAGGAGCTCCACTATCAATCTGCACCATTTGTCCATCAATTGTTATTGGGACTTTCAATCACCTGTCTCCTAACAGTTCACGGTTGTCGGTTTACAGTTCACGGTTCAAGGTTGATTGCCTTGATTTCTTTATTGTTCTCTAACCTTGAAGTCTGGAACCGTGAACCTGAGTAGTTACAAAACACCTTAACTTCATATGAAATATAAACCTAAATTGAGTTTTCACAACTGAGCCTCTTGCTTTCACCTATATTTATGTTTTGATCAACCGTTAACTGTAAACCGTAAACCGTGAACGGTTACTATCTATATTACTATAACAGCCTTCCGTTTACATAAATTATAACAGATTCCGCATTTAATACATTTTGCTGTATCTATTCTGTGTGGTTTTTTCTTTTTACCTGAAATCGCTTTCTCAGGGCATTTAATCTTGCATAGCGTACAACCGTTGCATAATGTTTCGTCAATCATGTATTCAAAAAGATTCTTACAAACACCAGCCGGACATTTTTTATCATAAATATGAGCAACATATTCATCATGAAAATAGCGCAGAGTACTTAGAACAGGATTGGGCGCAGTTGCGCCAAGACCGCACAAAGAAGTCGAAATCATAAAATGGCCAAGTTCGGTAAGAGCCTCAATATCTCCTCTCTCTCCCTTGCCTTCGCAAATATTCGTCAAAATATGATGCATCTGTTTCAAACCTTCCCTGCATGGGACGCATTTACCACACGATTCAAACAACAAAAAGTTAAGAAAATATCTCGCTATATCCACCATACATGATGTTTCGTCCATAACGATCATACCACCAGAACCCATGATGGCCCCGGCTTCTCTAAGGCTATCGTAATCAACCGGCATATCTATCTTAGTAATTGGAATACAACCTCCGGAAGGGCCACCTGTTTGAACCGCCTTGAAACGCTTATCCTTTCTGATCCCTCCTCCTATATCAAAAATTATTTCTCTAAGGGTCATTCCCATCTCGACTTCTACCAAACCTGTATTTCTTACCTTTCCGACCAGAGAAAAAATCTTAGTTCCCTTGCTTCCTGTGGTTCCAATATTAGAATACCAATCAGCGCCCTTTAAAATAATCTGCGTTATGTTTCCAAAAGTTTCCACGTTATTTATAATTGTAGGTTTTCCCCATAATCCCTCAAAAGCAGGATAAGGAGGTCTTGACCGTGGTGTGCCGCTTTTGCCCTCAATTGAAATTATAAGTGCTGTCTCTTCACCACATACAAAGGCACCGGCTCCTTTATTTATTGATATATTGAAATCAAATCCTGTGCCCATTATATTATTTCCAAGCAGACCATATTCTTCGGCCTTCTGTATAGCAATTGATAAATGTTCAATTGCTATTGGATATTCTTCCCTTACATAAAGAAATCCCCGGCTTGCCCCTATTGCAAAAGCAGCTATTATCATGCCTTCAATAATTCGATGCGGATCACCTTCCATAAGACTTCGATCCATAAAAGCTCCAGGGTCTCCTTCGTCACCATTGGCAATGATGTACTTTATATCACTTGGGGCAGCACTGCATATCCTCCACTTAAGACCTGTTGAAAAACCTCCCCCTCCCCTTCCCCGCAGGCCTGAGGCAACTACTGTTTCCACTATTTCTGCCGGAGTCATAGCACTTAAGGCTTTGCATAAAGCTGAATATCCATCTGCTGCAATATAGTCTTCAATATCAGTTGGGTCTATCTTGCCGCTGTTATAAGATATATGCTTTTTTTGTTTTTTGTAGAAGGGAATATCCTTTTCACACGTAACCAATTCTTTCGTTTCCGGGTCTCTCCACAATAATCTTTCTACTACATTGCCCTGGACAAGTGTTTCGGAAAGAATATCCACTACATCGCCTGGAGTCACACGGCAATAGAAAATGTTTCCAGGCTCTATCACCATAATGGGACCCATCTCACAAAACCCATGGCACCCCGTCTTTTTAATTGTTACCTTATTTCCAAGGCCTTGCTTTTCAATCTCATCCTCTAAAACATCAATAACCTTTGCAGACTTCCTTGCCCGGCAACCAGTATTGCATATTCTGATGAGCATCTTTGCGGAATCTCTCTGCTGTTGAATCGATTCTCTCAGAGTCTCTAAGTTTGATATGCTGTTAATCTCCTTCAACCTTGTAACCTCTTTGATTCTGAGTGATACGATGATAAAATTTTCTCTACTTTGCTGGGACTGACTGCGTCATGATAATCTTCATCTATCATCACCACAGGCGCCAAAGCACATGTCCCAAGGCAGTTTACTGTCTCAAGTGAAAACATACGGTCATCTGTGGCCTCACCTTCCTTGATATGCAATGTCCTTTTTATCTGCTCTAAGTTTTGTGATGCCCCACCAAGATGGCAAGCTGTCCCACAGCAGACCCTAATCTTATGACGCCCCCTTGGAACCAGGCTAAATGCCTTGTAAAATGTCGCGATATCAAAAATCCTTGTAAGCTTCAGTTCCATCTTTTCAGAAATGTAACGAAGAGTATCTTCGGGAAGATAATTTTCAATACCCTGAACATCCTGCATAATGCTGATTATTGCCGAATGGTTGTATTCATGTTCTTCTAAAATATGATCAATTTTTTCAATATTCATATATAAACCTTGAACTGTGAACCGTAAACCGTAAACCGTTAACCGTTAACCAGCAGTTCCCGCCCGTCACCCGGCAAATTCTTTTTTTTATCATATGTGGAGAAATTTGAATGTTTTCACAACATGTTGTGATAAGTAACGCAGATTTTTTGATTAGGAAAGCCTTTTTTGGGGGAAAAAGCACAAGAGAATCAGTTCTGAAATTAAGGCAGTCTGCTTTCAAACATAGATATCCCTTCCTGGCAAATGCCCGATTTCTTTTTATTTCGCGGTTTTTCTGATGTACCTACATAGGAGATATTGCCTTTAAGAAGTATCATACAAGATAATCGGGGGTTGGAATTTGACGCCGTAGAGAATAGCTTGATAAAGCATTCGCATAGATTCAAACGCAAATTCTTTAAACAACGATCTCATTCGTTCCCATAAGGCTCTTTTGCTTCTTAGCTTTGTCCATACGGCCTGGAATAACTTACAGGAAAGCTGCTGGCTCTGATCAACCAAAAAAGCCAACATCATGAGCATGGCAAAAATTAAGCTCAAATTTTTCTTACCGAGACCATAGTTATGCTCGAAATGATAACCCTGATTCTTCAGAGTATTGAAGGTTTCATTTTCGATCTTCCAACGGGCACGTCCACCCCGCATAATTTGATAAGCATTCTTTTTTGTCACAGTAAAATCTGTAACCCAGCTGAAATGCTTTGTCGCATTAGGAGTAACTTCCCAGTATTCTATAAAATTAACCAGCATATCCTGGTTTGACGCGTGAAGTGGGACATGGTTTACAAAACTGAAACGATGAACCATTTCAGGGCTCTCTTCATCGACAATTTCAAACTCAGTGGTCTGACCCGCATTTCGGGCCATTTTAACCTGCTCGAAGAGAAAAGAATGGTCGCCTTCTTTGACTCCAAGAATATAGTGGAGATTATGTTTCTGTGCTTCCCTGATATGAGGCGCATTCGAACTCAGAGCATCTTCAGTAATTATAATGGGTAAGTGAGGATGATCTTTCCTTAGCTTTTCAAAAAACCGCTTGGCGGCATTACGTTCACAGTCGTTCTTAGTCTCACCATCCTGTTTGCTTATGAATTCCGGTGCTAAAGGAATAGCTTCCTTGAAATCGGGATGAACTATTGCCGCTCCTAACATCTGTAGGTGATATGTAACTTCTCCTGTCTTCTTATTTACCTTTTCTAAACAAATGTCAGACTGGAGTTTTTTTGAGGAAAAAAAGCCTGTTCCATCCAGACTCAACAGATAACATCCCTCAAAAAATACCATACGCTCAAGGACTTTGCCTCTCTGCAGTTGCCGAACAGGTCCTTTAAATCGAGCTCTAAGCTCCTCTGGATTAACTTCATCGAGGATTGTTCGCATCTGCGTATCACAAGGCACTTTTTCTATATTGTAGATGTTCCTTAGGTTTTGATCAACTCCTCTTCTTTCGTCAAAAGCGAGTAATGACGGATCTTTGAGAGAAAACATGGCAAAGCCGGACATCAAGGCATCTGCTAAGGAAATTGTAATATCCCCTTGACGAGGGTCAGATACTTTCGAAAAATCGGTATAAATATCGCTGAACAAGGCATCTGCATTAAGATGCTTTCGAAGTATCGGGTTGAAACTGTTTTTTTGGTTTTGATGTTTCATGACTTTTTTACAAACTAATCATGAACCATCTTGACCAAAATGTCTAATACTTTCTCGTATTTTTTTAAAAAAAGTGAATTTTCTTATTTAAAAGCCCAACAATAAGAAGATTTTTGGTCATTTTTGTGTTAAAAGTTTACGAAACACAAACTCCACAATACACTGTTTTCAGACCTCAGAGCTGAAGACGGGAATTCCTGACCGTTAACCGTCTTTTAATGTATTTTTCCGCCAACAGGGCATAGTGTGTGTACCCCGAAAACCTTCATTTACCTTCTTGAACATCGTTCTCCTGCACAAATCCTGCAAACAATCATTAACAGGCTCCAGCCTTTTTAAGAAGTTTTCATCAACATACCCCTCGTCTAAAGACAATTTCTGCAGTTCCCGTGCTATCCTGCTGAATCTAATACCTTGCGGACAAACAAAATAACAACTGTTACATAAGCAGCAAAACCAGATCAGATCAGATGAGAGAACTTCTTCTCTCATTCCCAAAACTATCATATGTATAATGCGCCTTGGATCAAAATCCTCTATGACTTTCCGCACAGGGCAAACCCCTGTGCATGAGCCGCATGTATAGCAGGGCTTAATTTCTTCTATCCCTATTTTTTGAGCAATCTCGTCTTTGAATTTGGAATCTGCTTTTTGTAAAAGGACTTTTTCCATAATGTCATAATTTCTCATACCGAGCCATTTCATTCATCAAAACCGTCAATAACTTCTCTTCTGACGGCAGTTGACCATATGCTTCATCTTTTTTCATCTGTTTTGCCTGCTTTGCAAAGGCCATCCTTACTTTCATGCCTTCCACAGCCATGCTTGCGGCTTTCATTTTTCGGATCAGCTCTTCACGATTAAGTCCTTCGCCGGAGCCCAAAGTTCCAATATCTTTTATTTTACCAGTAAATTCAGTAATCAACTTGACAAAAAGTGGGCCTTCAGCAGCGGACGCCCATTTAAGAGCAACTCTGTCTGTATTGATTTCCAGGCTCTTAAGTATCATTCTTATAAATGCAATTTTGTTTAAGGCTTCATAATTACCAGACCGGTAATGGCACTCGCCCAGATGTCACCCGCCAACAAATATGCCGTCAGCTCCATTAATAAATCCTTCAAGCAAAAAAACAGGATCTATCCTTCCAGTACACATCACTCTGATCACTCTTATATTAGGAGGATACTGGAATCTTGCTATACCTGCTGAATCTGCCGCCGCATAACAGCACCAGTTACATAAGAAGCCGAGTATTTTGGGTTCGTTTACCATAATTTTATTCCTAACTCCCGATGGGGAGTAAGCAGTATGGAGTAGGCAGTAAGCAGTAGGCAGCTAACGAATAAGTGAGTACTGCGAAATTAGAAAGAAAATTTGTCTGCTTTGTCAACCATTCCATAAAGCATTTTGTTTACTTCATCATATCCTTTTATAAGTTCCCGATACTTTGTATCATTCAGGTAGCCAAAATCCTTAGCAAAATCTAACCACACCTCGGTTTCACCTGCCTCGCTAGCACAGTCAATCACTTTACTTATAAACGCTTTTTCATAGCGTCGTTTTTTCCATGCTTCGGCCAGGTTCGCTGGTACGCTTCGAGATGAGCGTCTAATTTGATCGGTTAGTGAGTATTTTTCTTCTTTAGGAAACTTCTTCGTAGCTTCATGTATGTTGAGTGCAAGCTGATAAGCCAACTTGTAAACCTTCAAATCACGATATCCCTGATATCCAGTGCCACCACGCCTCATATTCCTTACTCCCTCATTCCCTACTGCTTACTCCCTACTCCTTACTGCTTACTCCTTACTGCTTACTTAATTGTCCCCAAATGCCTTAATTTGAGCTAAAATCTGCTCATCTGTAAATCTTCCCATACTTATAGCTCTTGCAGGACAATATGATGAACATACACCACACCCTTTACATGCTGCCACAACAATTTCCGCCTTCCTTTTCTTGTTAATCCTGGTCATTTTTATTGCGTTATAGGGGCAGAAATATTCGCATATACCACAGCCAATACACTTATCTGTATCACAGGAAGATACGATAGGTTCGGCTTTCACATATCCTCGTGCAAGCAAAATAGAAGCCTGGGATGCTGCCGCCTTGGCCTGAAAAATTGATTCATCAATCGGCTTAGGGAATTGGGACATACCGCAGATATAAATCCCGTCAACATATGAGTCCACCGGCTTTAATTGTACATGTGACTCCAATAAGAAGCCATCTGCTGATTTAGTTACAGATAAAGCTTTCCCTAATTTCTCATCTTTCCTTGGAATAATTGCAGTACTTAAAGCTAATATCTTAGCGTCTATAACAACATCCTTATTTATGATTGGGTCATTGACAGTTACACAAACCCCGCCGTCAATTTCTGTAACATCCGGCTTATGTTTTATGTCATATCTAATGAAGACAACTCCCCTATCTCTGGCATCTTTATAGAAGTCCTCATGAAAACCATATGGCCTCATGTCCCGGTACAGGATGTAGACATTGGTCGCAGGATTTATTTCTTTAATTTTTAAGGCATTTTTAATAGCCATGCTGCAACAGATACTGCTGCAATATGGATGATTGTCATCGCGAGAACCGACACATTGAATCATAACTACAGAATCTTCTTCAGCCGGTATAAACTTACCGGAAGCAATCCTTTCTTCCAATACATGCTGGAGTAGAACATTCTCGCTTTTTCCATAAAGATATTCATCAGGTTCATAAGCTGCTGCGCCATTTGCAAGAATAATGACGCCATGTTTAAACTCTTCACGATCAGTTCCATGATTTGCGCCTGTTATAACTGTATGAAAATTTCCCACAAATCCATTAACGCTTTCCACCTCGGATTCTGTAATAACATTAATAAGATTGTGGTTGATTACCTTATCAACAAGCTCGTTTAGATATAACTTTGGATCTTCGCCCTCTAACGTGTAATGAATATTGCGAAGATTGCCTCCAAGATTTGATGTTTTTTCAATCAGATAACATTCAAATCCTTGCTCTGCCAAAGATAATGCGGCAGTCATACCAGCAAGTCCCCCGCCAATAACCAATGCCTTTGGAATAATGTCTATAATGGGTTCGGCAAGTGGTTGAATCAACCCGGCCTTTGCAACAGCCATGCGAATAAGATCTTTTGCCTTTTGAGTCGCCTCTTCTTTTTCATGAGCATGTACCCAGGAACACTGATCGCGTATATTAACCATTTCAAAAAGGCATTTATTTAACCCTGCTTCCCTTATGGTTGTCTGAAATAAAGGTTCATGTGTTCTGGGAGTACATGCTGCAACAACAACACGATTAAGCTTTTCATTAATGACAGTCTCTTTAATCAATACCTGTGTATCTTCTGAGCAGGAATAAACATTATCAGTACTGACTACAACGTCAGAAAGTGTCTCAGCATATTTTTTAACGTCAGCAACATCCACAACTCCACTGATATTCTTCCCGCAATTGCACACAAAAACCCCTATTCTCAAATCTTCCTGATCAATAGATATTTCTTCAGCAAACACCTTTTCAGAGATCAGCGTACCACGTGACTTTTGCAGCAGTTCCGAAGCACAAACTGCTGCCCCGCTTGCCTGCATAACGCTGTCAGGCAAGGGCATCGGCCCTTTACATCCACCTGCAACATAAATACCTTCTCTAATAGTGTTAAGAGGCTTAAAAAGGCCTGTCTGAAAAAAACCATGGGTATTTAGCCTAATGCCGGCAGCCTTTGCCAGAGAATAATTTTCTTTATGTGGCTCCAGGCCCATTGGAAGTACAATGAGGTTGAATATATCATGATGCAGGGTTCCATCTTCCTTAATATATTCTATTGCGAGATCTTCAGTATCTTTATCATGTTTAATCTCAGAAACCCTGGAACGGACAAAAGTTACACCGCTTTTTCTTGCTCTTTCATAAAAAGTCTCAAACCCTTTGCCATACAGCCTCATATCCATAAAAAATATTGTAATATCCAAATCCGGTTCATGCTCGAGTGCAACTATGGCATCCTTAACGGCATATTTACAGCAAACCGAAGAACAGTAGCTTTTACCTGATGTTTGTGTACGGGAACCAGCGCATTGAATAAAAGCTATCTTCTCTGGTTTTTTCAGATCAGACGGTCTTAAAATCTTCCCCATGTATGGTCCGGAAGCACTTGATATGCGCTCGAATTCAAGGCCTGTTACAATATTTGGAGAATCCTTATAACCATACGACTCTATACTGCCTGCATCACATTCCTTAAAACCTGTAGCCATAATTATGGAACCAACATGATACTCGGATACCTCTGCTTTTTGATCAAAATTAATGGCACCGGTCTGACAGGCTCGTGTGCACTGCTTGCATTCTTTTCTATTCAGGAACAGGCAATAATCAGGATTAACGGAATAAGATGAAGGGACAGCCTGAGTATATTGAATATCAATGGCTTTTTTGAGGGATAAATTCTGGTTGTAAGGATCAGGTATGGTAACAGGGCAGTATTGGGCACAAACACCACAACCAGTACATTTTGTTGCATCAACATAACGAGGATAACATAAGATTTTTACAAAAAAATTTCCTGCAATACCGGAAACTTCTTTAATCTCTGCATTCGTAATAATTTTTATATTGGGAGACCGACCGGCCTCCACCAGCTTGGGCGCAAGTATTCAGATAGCACAGTCATTGGTAGGAAATGTCTTATCCAGACCAGCCATGATCCCGCCTATGGCCGATAACCGTTCAATTAGATAGACATAATAACCGGCTTCAGACAAATCCATAGCCGCCTGTATTCCGGTAATTCCACCGCCAACAACCATTACAGCGCCAATAAGCTTGTTATTGTAAGTTTGAGTTTTCATGGTAACCAAAAGTAGGGGGCACGGCGCGCCGTGCCCTTACTGCAAATTGATGGTTTTTGTCATTGGAGCATTTGTATTTTTGTCATTGTTTCGGATTTCGTGCTTCGTATTTCGAAATTATCAGACACTATGTGCTGATTATCCTTTCAAAGATACAAAATCTATCTATAGCAAACCATTCTTCTGGAGACTCTAATCTTCTACCAGTTCCAGCGCCCCGGTATTGCACCACCTTACACACGATGGACTCGGTGGTATGCCGCAGAAATCACACTTTAAGGGAATTCCGGTTTCAGCTTCAATAAAATAAGGTTTTTCCGGGCATGATGCCCTGCAGAATGCGCACATGTCATATGTTTGATCACCAATAACAATAAACTGTTTGGAAGTACATGCGGCATCCACAAAAGGGCCTGCTATCACAGGATAATATCTATTGCCGTCTCTCATCACTCTTATGCGTGCCCGCCTTGGATTTACTGTATTGGCCACATGATTAAGTGAACATGCAGCCTCGCAGTGCCTGCAACCAGTGCATTTGGTATGATCTATCTTTATTCTCGGCATTATTATTCCTCCAGTCTAAGCGCCTGTAATTTCTCCTGGAGAGGCTCCCCCTGCTCACTCCATCCTCTTAATTGATAATATTCCGGAAGCATTTCCTTAACACGACTGATTTGGCCTTCAGCAGGTCCATCCGGGATTGGTTCTTTAAAAAAACGTTCGGGAAGAGTGTCGTGGCTCATATTGAAGCCGGCTTTCATGTTAAATATTCTCTCTATATTCCAAATCCTTTCACCTATGGATAACAGATCATCGGCCTTATAATTTGTTCCCAGGCAGCTATTTACCATGGGAACATAATTATTAAATTTTAACCCCATCAAAGGCCAGTTACATAGACCAAGTGAATCCACAACAGCAGAAGTATCCTGATATCTCTTTACTAATGATGCTTTGCCTTGAGTCTCTAATGGATCGAGGTTCTCATGAACATTGAGAAGTTCATCAATAAAAGTATAGCCATATAAATGATGCGGCCCATAATTACATGTAGCAAAATGGAGACCCATTCCCTGAATAGCCCGTGGATCAAAAGGAGATAGAGAAAAACCTTTTACACCCATAAAAATTTCCGGCATATTAAAAGACTCGGAGATTGCCATTCCTCCCTGGCCAAGTCTTTTGGCATAACCCTTTTTTGTTGAAATCAACCTTATTGCTTCAATCATGGAATCGGCATTGCCAAATGAAATATCTATTTTTAACTCCTCGGGAGTAACTGCCTTTTTCTCAACCAATTCCATAACAGTCGCGAAATTGCCTCCCGTGGCTACAGGATCCAGCCCCATTTCAGCACACAGCACACTCATCACACCGATTGCTGAAAGATCGCTTATACCGCAATTGAATCCCAAAGTACCTATCGCAAGATAGGTCGGAACCATTCCTTTTCCTTCAAAAGCAGAATATTTTACATCTGCTTTTTTAATACATGCAATAGGACAGGCAAAACACCCGCGCCCTCTCAATGCAAAAGCGCTGTTTAAAGCTTCGGTGCCTACATTCTTTAATGGCTGGGAGGTGCTGCGAAAATTATTTCTGGGAAGAATGCCTTTCTGATAACAAAGTCCTACTAAAAATGTCGTCCCCCACTGAGGCATTGATTGTGATGTTAAAGGCGCGCTGTTGAGTTTATTGATCAGAGTATTAATCACCTGCACAAACCGACTGCCATCAGCAACCTGTAATGAATGCTGTCCTTTTACAGCAATGGCCTTAAGATTTTTAGCCCCCATTACCGCACCAATCCCGGCACCTCCAACTGTGAGGAATCTATCATTTACCAAATTGGCCAAAGGAAGAAGTTTTTCTCCGGCAGGACCAATTGATACTAAAAAAGTTTCCCGCGCCATCCATTGATCACCAAGATTCTTTTTAAAAAGCTCCTCAGTCTCGGCAGTTGAACGTCCCCAGTACTCAAGGCCTGGAACAAGTTTTACCTTATCATCCATAATAGAAAGAATAACCGGCGACTCGGATTGACCTTCTATTATAACCATGTCAAATCCGGCAAACTTTAACTCAGCACCAAAATGTCCCCGCATTTTTGCGCATGCTAAACCACCTGAAAGTGAAGATTTGGTTATCACATTGCATGAAGCACCTGTTATTGCTCCTGTGCCGACAAGTGGGCCTGAACAAAATATCAGCTTATTCTCAGGAAAAAGCGGATCTACATTGGGATCAACTTCATCGGTAAAAACCTTTACTCCCAAACCCCGTCCGCCCAGGTACATTTCGAGAAGATCAGTATCAAGCTTCTCTATCTGGTGCTTACCGTCGGTCAAATTTACTCTTAAACAACGACCGATCCAGCCATTCATTTCTCTATCCCCCGGTAATTATATCATAAACTGTAACAACAATTATTCTAACTGTTCACAGTTTTTTTAATAAATTTTATAGTGATTAAAGCATGGTAACTACTCAGGTTGTTAGGTTCATGGTTCACGGTTGGTTGTCTTGATTTCTTCATCGCTCTCTAACCGTGAACCGTGGAACCGTGAACCTGAGTTACTATGCAGCGCCTTTAAGCCAATCGACTGTTTTTTCTCTCAAGGCTTGATCATAGCCGAATGCAACACATGCAGTACGACAACAACCACAGCCAATACATTTGTCAGTATCAACATAAATAGAACCCTGCTGGTCTATAATTGCACCTACTGCACATACTGGTAATGCATAACAGGATTTGCAGTTGTGCTTACATATAACATTTAGCATGTTTTGATCTCCTTTATTATTTTTATACTTAACCTAAAATCTTATCTACTTCTTCCGCATCAGAGTCCATAACATATGGAATTCCTGAAATTTCAGCGGAATCTTTTGTCAGGGCAACAATATCATTACGGTCGATATGTTTTAGAGCAAACTTTCTTGCACCGGCCATAAATTGCTGAAGCCCTTGCTTAAGCCTGTCTATATAAGAATACAGGCCAATTGCCCCGGCAGGAAGTTGGCTGAAATCTTTTCCATATCGCTCCCTAAGCTCTGCCCCAACAGCAAATAAACGAAGATAGCCTTCTTCTATATCTTCACCTTCAAGCTCCATTTTTTCAGCCATTAATTTTCCATGAGTCTTACCAACCATAGCGGCAGTGAGAATAGCGCGTCCAAGGCATATAGCTTTTACATAAGGTGCTCCCAAAGCAATTGCTTTAAAAATATGATCTTCAAGAGATAGCCCGCCTGCAATAGCTATAGGCGGAATATAGGCTCCCTTAGATGCCAAGCGCCGGCACATCTGATAAGTTAAACACTCAAGCTGTACCGTGGGGATACCCCATTCATTCATCATACGCCATGGGCTCATTCCTGTCCCACCACCGGCTCCATCTATAGTCAAAAGATCAATTTTTGCATTAGATGCGTATTTAATTGCCCGAGCCAGATCTGCCGGGCGATATGCACCGGTTTTCAAAGTTACATATTTTGCACCAATAGAACGAAGCTTCTCTGCTGATTTATAAAAATTATCTTCATCAACCATGCCAAGACGTGAGTGACGCTCAAACTCAGTTATACCGCCTGCCTTAAAAGCCTCCTGAACCGCAGGGTTGGTTGGATCAGGGAGAACTATATAACCTCTCTCCTTCAGTTCCATAGCTCTCTCAATTGACGACAACTTAACTTCACCACCGATATCTTTGGCGCCCTGCCCCCATTTTAATTCAAATATTTCAATGCCTAACTTTTCAATAACATACTCAGGCACACCTAATTTAGTATCTTCAACATTAGCCTGAATAATGATACCGCCATGACCATCATACCATTTCCTAAAAGAATCTACCCGACGTTCCATTTCCGGAGACCTGGAAATCTTGCCGTTTGAAAATTCAGCTTTAGGATCCATTCCACAAACATTTTCTCCAACAACAACTAAAACCCCGGAAATAGCAGCGCCAATAGCCACATCATCCCAGTTTATACGGGCGATGTCGGTTGACCCCACAGCACCGGTAAATACAGGAAACTTAAGTTTTATGCTATTGTCTGCTCCCACAGTTGTTGCAGTATCTACTGCAGGAAATGTAGCTTTATCTGAATCAGCTTCAATTCCAACCGCGCCAACAGCGGTTCCCTGAATATTAAAATGCGAAAAATCTACTGGATAATCTTTTTCAGATCCGGCTGTAATTTGACCAAAAGGCATCGGATAAAGTACCTCTCTACCTTTTAAAGCAGATCGACCAATTTCACATGGGCCTTCACAACCATCAACACAGGTAACACAAATTCCAGATACAGGTGCCGGAGTTACTCTGGTGGTTGTAAGAGTAGCAGCACTTCTATTAGGTTTGCTAAACGACATAATCAGCTTTCCTCCTTCTTAATTAAGTATTTTAAAATAAAAAAAGCGCCATTTTCCTAAAAATAAGAAAAGACGCCTTTGTCTTCATTATAAATAAATAAAAAAATTCCGAACGTCATTGTTCAGAATTTCATTCATGCTTTATTCAAAATCCCTTTTTTAGTTGTATTTATTTATTTTGTCAAGTATTTTTACTTGAACCTAAATCAAGCATCGAGGAATTTGCAAAAATGTGTGCCATGAAACGGATAGAAGATGTTACCCTGCTTTATGAAATAAGCAAAACCCTAAATGAACACCTGGATCTTAAAAAATCTTTATATAAGGTTTTAGATATTCTGTCCGACTCAATGGACATGATCCGTGGAACCATTACTATTCTTAATCCACTGCGTAATGAGATAAACATAGAGGTTGCTCACGGCCTTTCCATGGCCGCCATGAAAAGTGGAAAATACAAATTGGGTGAGGGCATCACAGGCAGGGTAATTGAAACAGGCAAAGCCATAGTAATACCCAAAATAAGCGAGGAGCCTCTCTTTCTTGACCGTACTGCTTCCAGAAAGTCAAAACATGGCAATGAGCTTTCGTTCATATGTGTACCGGTAACAAAAGGCAGCCAGATTATAGGAGCTATCAGCGTAGATAAAACATATGACGAAAATTATTCTTTAGAAAACGGTAAAAAACTTATTTCTGTATTAGCCACGATGATTGCAAGGCATGTAGTTAATCTGGAAACAATCCATCTTGAAAAGGAACAACTTAGAGAAGAAAACAGAAGACTTAGAAGCGAACTGAAAAAGAAATACCGAATTACTGATATTATCGGAAACAGCAACAAGATGAGAGAAGTCTTTCAGATGATCACTCAAGTTTGCAAAAGTAATGCAACAGTATTGATTCGAGGAGAAAGCGGAACCGGCAAGGAGCTTGTGGCAAACTCCATACATTATGACAGCAATAGATCCAAAAAACCATTTGTTAAAGTAAACTGTGCGGCACTTCCTTCAAACCTTATAGAAAGTGAGCTTTTCGGGCATGAAAAAGGAGCCTTTACCGGTGCCATTAAACAAAAGCTGGGCAAATTCGAGATGGCTAATAAAGGAACAATATTTCTGGATGAAATAGGATCTATACGCATTGACGTTCAGGTAAAGCTCATGCGTATATTACAGGAAAAAGAATTTGAACGCGTTGGGGGATATAAAACCATAAAGTCAGATGTACGCATAATAGCAGCTACCAATAAAAACCTGGAAAAGGCTATAGAAGAAGAGGCTTTCAGAGATGATCTTTATTATCGGCTTAACGTTTTTCCCATCTATATGCCTCCTTTAAGGGAACGAAAAACAGACATTTTGCTTTTAAGCGACTACTTTCTTGAAAAATATGCAAAGGAGAATAACAAAAACATCAAAAGGTTTTCCACACCTGCTATTGACATGCTTATGGATTATCACTGGCCTGGGAATGTCAGGGAGCTTGAAAACTGCATCGAACGGGCTGTACTTTTATGCGAAGAGGGAGTAATACACAGTTATTGTCTTCCTCCAACATTGCAGACAGGATCCGAATCAAACACCCTGCCGGCTCTGTCCCTGGATGAGGCTGTAGCAAATCTTGAAAAAGAAATGATAATTGATGCTCTTAAAAATGCTAAGGGGAACAGCGCAATGGCAGCAAAAACACTAAATACAACTCCCCGTAAATTCAGCTATAAGGCACTGAGGTATGGCATTGACTATCATAAATTTCGTTAAAATCACAATGAGCTTATAAATAGTTCCCGTGCCGGACAATCTCCATTTATTTAGTGTTAAGCGGATAGATAAAACATGCAAAATTACATTTTGTTATCAACATTTTTTATGTGTGGGATTTAAACGGACAATCATACAATTACTTGCACGAGATCTTGTTGTTCCGCCCAATAGGATAAGCGGAATCGTTAATGGCAAGCGTGCTATTACAGCAGATTCCGCCTTAAGGTTGCAACGCTACTTTAAAATTGAGGCGCAATTTTGGCTGAATCTCCAGTCTGAACATGACTTAAGAATAATTAAACGCAAAATTTGGTCTGATATTGAACGTCGCATCTTACCGGTGCAGAATATTCAGGAAATAAAAGCTCATGAAGCTATGGCATAACGAGGCGCTCCACCAGAAGCTGCCATAGTATTTTTTCCTTTTAACATTATAAATTCGTAAGCGTTCACGGAACGTCGAAATTGGAAATTTGGCCTTCATGCTTTTGTACTGTTCTTTCCAATTTCAAGTTTCAAGCCGTGAACGGCTACCTTATTTTCTATAGGTAGCCGGACGTATATATTTAAATTTGTGCGAAATGGCCGACAGACTCTCTGAATGGCCTACAAAAAGATAACCTCCAGGCTCTATAAGCTCCCAAAAACGATTAATCAGCTTCTGCTGGGTTGGCCTGTCAAAGTAAATCATCACATTGCGACAAAATATTACGTTGAAC
Source organism: Deltaproteobacteria bacterium (assembly GCA_030606805.1). GTDB lineage: Bacteria > Desulfobacterota > Desulfobacteria > Desulfobacterales > ETH-SRB1 > B13-G4. Next base: position 21,081 of record JAUWFS010000005.1, on the reverse strand, counting down.
AGACCCTTCATCGGCCATGAATCCATCAGGTTCAGCCACGTTAATTGAACCATTGAGCTAACATTATCTTTTACCTGGTAAGCAACAGAATGCTGCTTTCGAACTTTAATGAAATATTTTTGCAAAAGCTGCAGCGGAACATCCCGTAGTGTTCCCTCTTCGTAAACAGCTCTGCGCGCTTTATTCAGCATTTTTGTCGATATATCCGTGGCCAGAATCCGCACGTCCATGGACTTTATCTGCGGCACATTTTCCATCAGCAGGATTGCCAGAGAAAAAGGCTCCTCACCTGAAGAACAGGCCGCGCTCCAAAACCTCAATTTTTGGCCTTTGAGTTCCGGCAATATCTTCTCACACAAATAGTTAAAATGCCCTGCCTCGCGGAAAAAGAATGTCTTATTGGTTGTCATCGCATCGAGCATGCAACTGAGTTCCTCTCCTCCCCTGTCGCTCTCGATGTATTTAAAATACTCTTCAAAACTTCCCATTCCTAATGCTCGCAGCCGTTTCATGAGGCGAGCCCTGACCAGAGCCTCTTTACCGTCTTTCAGATTAATTCCGGAAAACCGGTATACTAATTGGCTGACTTTCTTGAAATGCTTTTCATTCAATTCAATTGACAGTGAAGTCATAACTCGTTGCTGGTTGCTCGTTAAATCCCTCAATTTCTCAATTCCTCATTCCGAGTAGTTGCAAATTTCACCAGCCCGCCAACATCAAGAATCAGTCCTACTCGACCATTCGGCATAATAGCGCCTCCGGAAATCCCGGGTATATCCCGCATACTTTCCCCCAATGTCTTGATAACAACCTGCTGCCTGCCGATCAACTCATCAATGAGCAGGCATGCCTGGCTCTCGTTGTCTTCAATTACCATAACAATCGCCCTGGCAGGATCCTGCTCAGCGCCCTTGATGTCAAATAGACTGTCCAGCCGAAACAATGGAATAAGCTTACCCTGAAGAGAAAGCATCTCGCCTTGATTCAGCACTGTTGAAACGGCTTCTGGATCAGGCCTGAGAGACGTGACAATCGAAACTATCGGCACAACATATGTTTCATGGCCGGCACGAATAACCATTCCATCAATAATCGCCAGAGTCAGAGGAAGCCTCATTTTAAAAACACTTCCCTTTCCATGTTCAGATTGAATTTCGACCTGCCCGCGCAGAGTTTCGATATTTCTTTTCACAACATCCATCCCCACGCCACGGCCGGATACGTCACTAACCACCTTGGCAGTGGAGAAGCCTGGTTCAAAGATCAGGTTAAATACCTCTCTATCGCTAAACGAATTTCCATCACTAATGATTCCTTTTTCTATGGCTTTGGCAATCAGTTTCTCACGGTCAAGGCCTTTCCCGTCGTCTTTTATCTCTACCACTACGCTTCCCGCAGAATGATAGGCCGACAGGTGCACCGTACCATGTTCAGGTTTGCCGGTTTTTTTTCTGACATCAGGCAGTTCGATGCCGTGATCTACTGCATTGCGAACCATGTGTACAAGTGGATCTTTAACAACATCTACCATGTTTCTGTCTATCTCTGTTTCTTCACCTTCGGTGACAAAATTGATGTTTTTACCGACCTTGCGAGACAGGTCTCTCACCAGCCGGGTCATTTTCTGGAAGGTTGATTTAAGCGGAATCATCCGCATTGACATGCCCATGTGTTGCAGTTCACGAACAATCTTGCTTGTATGAACAACTTTTTTTAAGAGTTCGTGGTTTCCACCATTGACCATAATTTCGTCCTGAGCCACCATCGAGTGGGCAATTACCAACTCTCCCATCATATCAATCAAACGGTCTAACCGATCAGTGTTCACCCTGATTGATGATTGCACAACCTGTTTGGCGCCATGCATCCTCTTCTGTGTTCGAATCGCCTGGCCGACATGCTCTATGGATGCGGCCTTTGATTTCATAATTGCCGCTCCGATCTGTTTTTCAGAATATAAGGTTGCGGCCTCTTCGACTTTCTGCCTTTCAGCATTGCCTTGAGCCACCAAAAGGTCGCCGACTCGAGGCATAGTTGCTTCATCAAAATCTTCAGATATACCCGCTTTTTCCGGATTTTCCAGAATACGCATCAAATCATCGTAACCTTCCGGTTTGGATAAAGGCTCGCTGCCTAAAGCTTGCTCAACAGCCTGAATGAGCTCTTTGAGCATGTCAAGAGAACGAAGCGCAAGGTCTGCGTATCCGCCGGTATAGCGTATTTCACGATCTCGAACACGACTTAAAAGCGATTCTGCGTGATGGGCCATTTCCGATATGATAGTAAGCTCCATAAAGGCAGCGGTCCCCTTGATGGTATGAAAAGCGCGAAAAACAGTGCCCACTGCATCCATATCATCCGGGTCATTTTCAAGAGTTAACAGGGCCTCTTCGGCGTTTGTGATTAAATCAATTCCTTCAGTAATAAACTCGCCAATCAGTTCGAGATCTGCGTCTTCAGGCATGTAATCGGATACCGACTTTTCAGCGGCCGGCTCGTCCCGCTCTACAACAAAATCAACCGCCTTATTCCCGTTTTCCTCCACCTCACCTGCCTGATCGTCAGTTACTCTCTCTTCAACGCTGCCGGTGATCCCCTCTCCGCTATTCTCCCCCATCTCATCCATAGCTTTTTCAATAAAATTACCAACTTCGGTAATAGTAGACTCAAGATCGGAAACATCAGCTTTAATAACTTCTTCAATTTTTTGAGCAGCCTGAATAATATTTTTCCGAGAAGATTCAGGGTATGATCCATCAGCAACAATAGCGTTTAGCGATTGCTGCAAACCAGTCAATCCTTTGATGTCATCCGGTTCAAGTTGAATCAGAAGCGCAGCCGCATCATTAAGTGTCAAGCAGCTTAGCTGCAAGTCACATTGAACCGGGTCTTTGTTCAAAATGTTTCCTAACGCATTACCGGCTTCACTAATAAGAAGCCGGCTATCCGGAGTATCCGACAGATACAGCCCTGAGGCTATCAATGCACCCGATATGGCATCAACAAGGGATAAAGAGTCAGCAACGGATTTGTCAGATAAAGCTCTCACTCCCTCTATACAGAGATTGAGAATGTTAACCAACTCAGTATGTTCACCCGAAATATCCTGAATCACTCTTTCCAGTTGAGAACGAATATTGTTCCATGCATCGCTATCATTTAAGCCAACCGTATCTATATCTTCTTCGATCTTCTCGAGCATAAAGATAATTTTTTCGTCTATCTTGTGCATACCTGATTCCTTAATTAGTCGACTACTCGACTAAATTTGAGCGGAAAGAACCTTCCCGCTTTGATCATTAACTTGAGTCTTACCGGTCTGGCAATAAACTGGAATGGGTGCAATTAAATTATCTAATAAGGATAATGAACTTCCAACAAGTTTAAGAGAGTGCACCATTAGGGACTTATTGCTATTATTAACATCCTGGATACTTTGTGTCAGCGCTAAAAGATTGGAACGGCAGTCCTTTAACCGGGTGGAGTAAGGCTCTTCTATCAATTGAGATAATTTAGATAAGGTAAGACCCTGAAGCGGGCATCCTATAGAATCAGCCACCCTCTCCAGCATGCGCTGCCTTTGTTCTTCCAGTATCTGAATTTTCAGGAGCAAATTCTCTTTTTCTTTAGCAGCCTCATTCAACTCTTTCAGTTTTAAATCCACTACCGCCCTATTCTCTTTTTGAACGACTAAAAGCAACAATTGATAAAAATCTGTTTCCTCTTCAAGCAGACATAAAAATTTATTAAACAGCAAATCCATTCTATAATTCGTCAATTCGTCAATTCGTTGACTCATGTAATCCACCAAATCATCGATTCGTTCATATAGACTTTCAGATAAATAATTTCACTGCGTTATCAGTTAAAATCCTCGTCGACGTACACATCAGCACGACTTACTCAGATTTTTCCTTATAGCCTTGTGAAATGAATTATCTGAAAGTCTATAGCATTTCGTCAAGAAGAGATTCCTTCAGCATTTTGACGGCTATCTTTTCACCTTTAATTTGATAAGTTCCATTCTCGATCTGTTTTTTTAAATGAGCTACCTTTTCCTCCCGGATATCCGGAAGAGAATTTAAGAGCTTTTTTGCCTCCTGAATCTCCCTTGCTTTTGGGGATAATACAACCTTATCCTCACTAAGAATCTCCTCAGGGCCTTGTTTTGATGAGGGGCCTGTCTTTCCTTTATCGCTGAGGTTTTTAATATAGGCCTCTAACTTAATAGGAGAATTTTTCGCCGTAATTTCCATTTCTCAAACCTCCCTGGAACTTGGTCAAGTTGTTGAGTCGTTAAGGGCTAAAATGTTACGTAATTTCTATCTACATCATTTATCGGCAAAAATGGCTAAACCTTTAATTTGTTGATTAGATAATTTGTTGATTCATCCATTTACCTTACTCGACTAATCATTCATCATCTTCCGGCTCGGTGCAAAGTTGGTCACAAAGAAGAGAAGAAAGGCCGATTCCTCCTCTGGAGGCCATTTCTTTTGCCAGTTGAGAATCCAACATAGAGGTGTAGATTTCTTCAGCCTTTCCCCCGCTTATAAACCCTGATTTGGGAATAGTGGCTCGCATTTCTTTTAAAAGGTAATTAATAAAAAGCGATTCCAGCTCAAAAGACGCTTCCTTAAGTCGAGCGTCACTTTTACAGGAAGAAGAGGCTTTTCCGGATTCTAAAGAATTTTGCACCCTATCTATTTTTAGTAATTCCGGCTTATTGACGGATTGAATTGGTACGCTTGACGGAAAAATTAAGGGCGGCATTAGATTATCTCCAATTCTGCCTGCAGTGCCCCGGCTGCCTTGATGGCCTGGAAGATGGCAATCAAATCCCGAGGGGATACTCCAAGTGCATTCAAAGCCCTTACCACCTCACCAATAGTTACCCCGGACTTGACCAACAAGAGTTTGTTTTTTTCCTCTTCTACTGAAATTTCAGTTTCAGGAGTCACCACAGTTACACCCTGTGAAAAAGGAAGGGGCTGAGAAACATCTTTTGATTCCTTGATTTGAATGCTCAAATTTCCGTGAGCAACAGCTATGGTTGAAATCCTGACATTGTCTCCCATGACCACGGTTCCGGTTCGTTCATTAACCACTATTTTAGAAGTTGTATCCGGAACGACATTTAATCCTTCTATCAGAGCAACTAATCCCACAATGTTTCCCGAATATTTTTCCAAAATCCTTACCTGTATGGTTCCGGCATCCGGAGTTTTGGCTATCTGTTCATACAGGGCCGTATTGATTGCCTCTGCCACACGAAATGCAGTAGTAAAATCAGGATTGCGTAATCTCAGGGATAACGTTTTTTTTTGATTAAAATTGAATAGTATCTCTCTTTCAATCGTAGACCCGCCTACAACACGTCCCACAGTAGGAAAGTTCTTCTGGACTTTGCCGCCTTCTCCTCCGGATGAGAACCCCCCTGTGCTGACCGGGCCCTGGGCAACAGCGTAAACCTTTCCATCTGCGGCCTTAAGAGGAGTGAGCAGCAATGTTCCTCCCTGAAGGTCATCTGCATCGCCTATCGAGCTGACAAGAACATCGATTCTGCTGCCGACTCTTGCAAATGGCGGCAGATCAGCAGTAACCATCACGGCTGCAACATTATCAACCTTTATATCTTCATAACTAACCGTTATACCCATTTTTTCCAACATGCTTGCCATGGATTGAGTAGTAAAATCCGACTTATTGCCGTCACCAGTTCCATTCAAACCAACGACCAGCCCATATCCAACCAACTGGTTCTTACGAACCCCTTCAATATCTGTAATGTCCTTGATCCGAACGGCATAAGCATGACTGATAAAAATGGTCAAGATTACCGATAGTAACACAAATATTGCAAGCATACTTTTATTCAACTTTTCAGCCATCCCTTTCCCTCCTCAACTACTCAACTACTCAACTACTCGACCATTCAACTATCACCTTAAAGCGGCCAGACCCAGTCTAGAATCCTTGCCATCCAGCCGGGACGCTGACGGTCATTAATTATACCTGAACCGCTATATGCAATTTTGGCATCAGATATATAAGTTGACAGAATTATGTTATCCGGCGAAATGTCTCTCGGCCGGATAATTCCGGATAAGGCTATCGTCTGTTCCTCGCTGTTTACCGTTACTTCACGTGTTCCAACAATCTCAAGGTTGCCGTTAGGCAATACTTTTGTGATCCTTGCAGTGATATATGCCGTAAGGTCTCCGCTCCTGGTGGTTGTACCGGATCCGTCAAAAGTACTCGACAAATCGCCGTTTGCTCTGGCAAAAGGGTTAAAAAATGGATGAGGACTTTTGCTTGTAGGACTTGATTTATCATACCGACCTTCCAGACCAAAAAGATTATCTATGCCCATAGATAAAGAGGAACTTCTGCCTGTATTGGTTGTAGCTCTATTTGAAGCACTGGAGGATTCAACTATTTTGATAGTAACGATATCTCCAATGCTTCTGGCTTTAGGATTTATAAACAGCTCACTCAATGGACCGCCATCCTGCCATAGAGACCCATCATGTTTTAATGCAGGCTCTTTATCGGCCTCATTGGCAATATTATCCATTAGCGGTTTTGTTTCTTTAATCCTGCCGGCACAACCGAAAAAAATCATAAAAAAGAATGAAGAAAAGCAGATGTACATTAAAAACTTTGATAACTTCTTATATTTGCGAAACATTCTTTTTAATCTCCGGTTTTGAAAAATTTAAAAATCAACCACTACTGTATTTGAATCAAGCACACGAGCGTATATCCCTTTTTTAGAATCAAGATTTACAACTCTGATTCTCTGGCCCTTACGGCCTTTTTCCTTAACCTCTCCAAGAGCGGTAATTCTTAAACTATCCGACTCAGCGATGATCGACACAATGTCTCCACGCCTGACCAAAAAAGGAAATTCTACAAGATCAGCCCGCAAGACTGTTTTTGCATTAATTGTTCTTTTGGCTCTTTTGCCCAGGACATCTTCGGAGTTAGTAATAATATTGGACGATAAATTTGACATATCCCTTTTTTGTAAACAAATATCATCTTCTGTTATCATTTTATACCTTCCAATCGGCCTTTTGGTGACAACCACTTCCGTTAACACCTCAATATCAACAGTCACTGACACCTTCTTTTGAAACCTCCCGTTTACATTGAAAGAAATGGAGAGGGGGATTAAGCCGAAAAAATCCATATTTGGGGGAGAAACAACTTTACAGGTAACACTTCCTTTTGGAAGAACCACGCTGCGATTGATCCGAATCTCCTTGACCCTTGCTCTGTTTCTTTCATAGGGAATTTTTTTATATATAAAATCCATAGCAATCTTTTCAATTCTCTCCCTGGAAATCTCGATAAAACCTCTGGATATCTCATTTTTTTCAGGGACCTCCAGTATTATCCTGGATAAATCAACGCCGTTTTGTTTCAAACGGATTTTTATGTAATGCTCGTCGATCCGGCGTGACTTCCCGGGCAAAGGCGCACTTCCGACGACAATAGCCCGCAGCTTTTGAACCAGCTCCGAGTCTTCACCTTTGATCATGGCAATTTTTCCTAATAACATCTTATCATCCTCTATCTCCGCTTTTTTCAAAACCCTTATACTGGTCATACCGGCAGCAGACAGATTAGCCGATATTTCCAATATAAAGAAAAAAAGTGATAAACAAAGAATAAGGACGAAAAAAAACTTCGAGGTTTTCATTTTCATCTCTTACCGTTTAAGATTGTTTGCCATTTGCAACATTTCATCGGATGCCTGGATGGACTTACTGTTGATTTCATAAGCTCTTTGAGCAGTAATCATGTTGACCATCTCATCAACCACACTGACATTAGACAACTCTAAGTATCCTTGAGTAATGGTGCCGAACCCATCTTCTCCGGCAGTACCGGTAACAGGATCGCCTGAAGCTGATGTGGAAAGATAGAGATTCCTGCCTATGCTGTTTAGCCCTGCAGGATTAACAAACCTGACAAGCTCAATAGTTCCGATTTCACTGGAGGTGGTCTCTCCTGCCTGTAAGACCGAAACCGTTCCATCTGTTCCGATAGAGATTGCAGTGCTATCGAGTGGAATAGATATCTCCGGTTCCATGAGAAAACCATCAGAGGTAACAATCTCTCCGTCACCACTGAGCTTAAATGCCCCGGCCCTGGTATATGCAATCTCTCCATTGGGCTGCAAGATCTGAAAAAAACCATCGCCTTCAATGGCCATATCCAGTTCATTTTTCGTATATTGATAATCTCCCTGCATAAAAATCTTCTGGATAGCCACCGGTCTTGTTCCAAGCCCCACCTGCATCCCGGTAGGCACTTGAGTAACTGCTGAAGAGGCAACTCCTGCCGGAGAAAGTGTTTCATATAGCAAATCCTGAAAATCAGCCCGGCTCTTCTTAAAGCCGGTAGTATTTACATTGGCCAGATTGTTTGAAATGACATCAATATTTAATGCCTGGGCCTGCATTCCCGTAGCTGCTGTCCATAAACTCCTGATCATAATCAACCTCCCGTATTAGCTGGTAAGCTGTTAGCTTTTTTGCTTTCAGCTTTCAGTCTTGAGCGCTTTGCTTTGAGCTTTCAACTTATCAACTTATCAGCTTTTTTGCTGTTTTCATGCCAGTCTTCCGACATCATTGATTGCTTTCGAGCTGACATCATGTATAGACTGAATAATTTTCTGGTATGACTCATATCCCCTGAGCACCTCAATCATCTCCGTCATCACCCTTATGGCTTCTACATTCGAAAATTCGACAAACCCCTGCTGCACCTTAACTTCTTCGGCTTCATTTTCTGCAATGTCTGGATCAGCAAGAGCAAATAATGAATTGCCGGCTTTCTCGAGGGCATAGGGCTGAGGAAAATCAACGATCTTTATGGTGTCGACCGGATTTCCGTCCGCCGAAACATTTCCTTCCGCATCAACAACAACGCTCTTGCCATCAATTTCTATGTTACCTCCTTCGCCCAAAACAAGTAACCCTTCCTGGGTGACCAGCTCTCCGCTCTCATTGAGTGTAAAATTTCCTTTTCTGGTATATTGAATCCCTTTAGATGTTTTAATACAGAAAAAACCGTTTCCGTCTAAGGATAGATCTAAAGCATTCCCTGTATGCTTCAGAGGACCTGGAGAAAAGTCGGTTCTGGTCCCAAACGGCATAATGGGAAAAAAATTTTGCGACTTGCCTGGAATTGAACTCCCTTCAGGATTCTCTTTCAAACCAGATAATCGAAAAGCTTGATCTCTCTTAAATCCAACTGTATTAATGTTGGAAAGATTATTGGCCAAGACTGCCAGTTTTTTTTCATAGAATATTCCTCCGGCAGCAAGCAAATTTATCGCTCCACTCATATTCCAACCTCCAAAATTTCTATTTTACCCTGACCCTGCCAAAATAATACGCAAGAGACGTACCAAGCAAAGTACTTGAAGTGCCTAAAGTTAAGGAATGCGCCTCCAGCGCAGCCAATTTTAATTTCCCACTCGACCATTTCTCCAATCGACCAATTAAAACAGAGGTAATTTTTGCCTAACCATCCCCTTTCTTGCCTATCAACAGCCTGAAGAGTCCACAGGATGCTCAGTTTTCGAGCCCCTTAAGCTTTACAACAAGCTCAACCTCTCCTCTCGGTATTTTTGCTCTCTCAGAAATTTTTTTTACGCTCAACCCCAAATCCGCCAACCTTGCGACCTCGTCATACTCGTCACCTGCCAAATCGTCACTGCCCGAACTCTTTTTATTATAAGAGCCCTCCTGAACCTGGCCCGTCTCTTTTGCAGAAAGAGGTTGCAAACTATGTAAAGGCATCCGCTCTTTCTCTATAGCATCGGAAATCGTTTCAAATGGCATGTCTGATTGTTGCTTTACTAATTGAGCAAGCACTTCCTCATTAAATCTGTTGGAATTTCCCTCTCCGGATTCTTTTAATAGAGACTGATTGTATGTAGACCTGTTTCTAATTAGAAACAAAATTGTAATACCGCAAAGGGAGAGCCCTATAACATCCAGCACTAATTCCCAAAAGTCTGTTGTACTCTTGATACAGGCAATTCGCAGAACGCTGTCTACTATAACATCCAGCACTAATTCCCAAAAGTCTGTTGTGGGATATATCATTTCCCAACTCCTTTAAAAAAGTATCTTCGGCAGCGCCGGAGGCGCATTCCTTAACTTTAGGCATTTTAGTTTACACAAGTATATCAATTAACTTTCCCTGAATATTATCAGAATCCCGGTCTTGCCTGTTGTCTGTCTCCGCCGGCTCTTTTCCTGTTTCTTTGCTATCTCCGATTCCAGTAGATTCAAACTCATGTCTTGCCTGCTTCTTTTTTTTATTCTTTTCGTCCTCTTCCTCAAGTTGTCTATCAAAGCGTTTTTGTTGTGCATCAGCATCCTGCCGGTCCACTTTCTTTACTCCGGACGTAAAAGAAGTCGGAGAAATTGTTTTTTGTATATTTATATTCTCAACCATAATACCGCACTCTAACGCCAAAATTTTGACATTTGAATCCCGTCATTCTTTTGACCTTGATTGGTTGATCAATCCTCTATCAGCCCTTTCTTCCTCAACATCTCTCGCAGGTGAATAATTGACTTGGAATGAATCTGAGAGACCCTTGATTCTGTTACATCCAAAACCTTTGCTGTCTCTTTCATGGTCAATTCTTCCAAATAATATAATGAGATTACCAGCTTCTCTTTTTCCGATAATTGATCAATAGCTATAGCAATGGCGGTTCTTATTTCTTTTACCCCTGCCAAAGTCAATGCATCCTCAGCATCGTTGTTAACCAGGCAGCTCATAAAATTCTTTTTTTCTTCCTTTGAAGAATATCCAAACTCATCAAAACTAATAAAAGAGATGCCAGACATTTTTTTAATCTGGTAGAATTGTTCAAGGTTTAGCCCCAATTCCTCTGCTGCCTCTTTGTCTTCAACCTCTCTGCCTAATTTATGTTCCAGCTTTAAATAAGCTTTTTCCAACTCACGGATTTTCTTTCTATTTGACCTTGAAAGAAAGTCTCGAGAGCGCAACTCACTCAGGACAGCTCCTTTAATTCGAAATGCCGCATAAGTCATAAACTTTGTATTTCTTGCAGGATCATACCTTTCTATAGCATGGATCAAACCAACAATGCCCGCATTCACTAAATCATCGATCTCCATCGCATTCTGAGGAAGATGAATTGCAATCCTGTAAACAATACGTTTAACATCAGGAAGACATTCGATTATCATCTGATTCCTTAATAAAAGGTTTTCATTGTATGGGTTTTTTATTTGTCTTTTTGCCGGCTCCATAATCGATCAATTCTCCGGTAGTTAGCAGCAGCTCAGTCAAATTTATTCTGAATAAGATCTTTCCAGAAAAAATTGGTATCTCCTTTTGGAGAATGGTGCGGCTGTGATTTACAGATTTTCTTCGCCAGAGAGGCATAACACCTGCTTGCACGCGTATCAGGATATAATTCACTGACGATCTTTTGACGTCTTACGCCCTTCGTGACGTTTTCATCAAATAACACGCATCCGCTGTATTCGATTGATATATCTAAAAATCTATCAGCAACCAGATTCAATTGCCTGAAGACCTCGTGTGCATCCTGCTTGCTGGAAGCCAAATTTACCAGTAAATTAAAATGCCTTTCCGAATACTTGAGAGAAAGCACCTTCATTAAAGCATAGGCATCTGTAATAGAAGTCGGTTCCGGAGTTACAACGACCATTATCTCTTGAGCGGAAACATTGAAATACATCACATTCGACGAAATGCCCGCCGCAGTATCAATTAATAAAATATCAATCGAATTGATTAATGAATCAAGCTCAGTAAGGATTTGGATTTTTTGCTCTTTTGTTAATTTGGTAAGTTCCTGGATGCCGGAAGAAGCAGGGAGTATATTCATATTCCCAGGGCCTTTAATTATAATTTCCGAAATACTCTTTTCCTCCGCAATAACATGAGAGAGGTTATACTTTGGAGCCAGCCCTAATAATACATCAATATTTCCCAAACCTAAATCCGCATCCAGAATAAGAACTTTTTTCCCTAATTGGCTGAGCGCAAACCCAAGATTGCCGACAATATTAGTTTTGCCGACCCCTCCTTTGCCGCTGGTTATGGCAATTACGCGCGTATTTGATTTGCGATTTCTATTTTTCCTTCGAACCAATGCAGCATTTTTATCTGCAATTTTTCTGGTCAAGCTTATTATCTTGGTCGAGGTGTCCTTTTGCTTCATTATTTCTCTCATCTAATCATCCAATCATCATTGATAAGTACCGCTTTTTCTTTTATTTGCATCCCAAGAATATAGATTCTGTTTTTCAACCTTGTCAGGACAACATAATCCGCAGGGTTTGAGCTGTTTATTTGCCGCATCTATTGCTCTTTCAAATACGATGATATCCTCTTGCTTAATCTCCTTTACCAATTGACAGTCAAAACAATGAAAAAAGAATGAGTCTTTGCTTGCAACGTAAGATTCACTGAAATGTCTCCCATCCTTTTCCTGGCCTGTTATCAAATCCACCAACCTTTCTAATGTTGCAATTTCTATATCTTCAGGCACTTGCTGACCATTTGTAAAATATGAGACCGGTATTTTTGATTGAATTATCTGATTAAGCATGTTTCCATACGAGGTGCTCTCATCAAGCTTTGTAAATAACAATTTGCTAATGGGAAATACTTTAAACCTTGCCAATATATCAATAAGATCATTCTCTTTTGTGGTGGCACTCAAGAGAAGATGAGTTTCAACATGACGAATTTTATCAAAAAAAATCCTAAGTTCATTAAACTGATATTCATTCCCTTGACTCATTCCAGCAGTATCGATTAAAATAAGATCTTTGTCCTTCAGCCTGTTAAGGCATTCCTTGAATTCTTTGCCGGTCGAAGCAATTTCGATGGGAATTCCGATGATTTTTGCGTAAATTTTGAGCTGTTCAATTCCAGCGATTCGATAATTATCCAGAGTAATCAAGGCAACACGTTTTCTCATTTTGATAGCCTGGATGGCAGCTAATTTGGCAATAGTTGTTGTCTTTCCCACTCCGGTAGGACCCACAAAAGCAACAATTTTTTGCTTGCTCTGTTCCATTTTTATCGGAGAAACTCTTAGACCTGTCTTCTCAAAAGCGTGAATCAAACAGGATTTAAGTTCTTCATTTTTCAAAACATTCTCTGATGACATAATTCTATTTATCTTTTCTATCAAATCCAGAGCTATATTCTCCTCTATGCCTTGAAACAACATGCGCTGATGCAACGCAAATAATTTCCTGGCATTATTCTGAGGAACATGATTTCTTTTAACCATATGATTATTATGTCTATTTTTTAATGCATTCGCCTCCCCATGAAGCAAGCTGACTGAGCTTTTCTTCTTGCTTGAATCCTCTAAATTGGATCGAAGTGATTGATTTTTATAAAACTTCCGCATCTTGTTTGGTGGAACTTCTTTAGCCTCCGTGCAACTGGTATCTTTTGCTGCCGTTACCTCTGCTCCAGGTCTTTTCATAGGCCAAAACACACCTCTCTTTTTCTCCAGGCTTCTGGCGGAAAGAATCACTGCCTCAGAACCAAATTCTTGTTTAACCAACCTTAAAGCTTCTGTCATATTCTCTGCTTCAAATCTTTTAATCTGCATCAGAAAGTCCCACTGTTCCTATTGATTGGATTTTAACATTATTTAAAATATCATTATATGAGAGCACTACTAAATTAGGAATAAACCGATCTACAAGCTTCTTGAAATGCGATCTAATCGGGACTGAGCATAAAACAATCGGTTGACAATTCAGTTGTGAAAACTTCTCCAGATTTTTGGTAAGGATTTTCATGATTTTTTGGACGACATTAGGTTCCATAGCGAGAAAACTGCCATGTTCTGTTTGCTGAATTGCTCCGGATACGGCGTTTTCAATGCTCTGGTCAAGGGTTATTAATGGTATATTTCCATCAGATGCCTGATAGAGTCCGGTAATCGTTCTTGCCAGTGATTGACGAACATGCTCTGTCAGGGCATCTATATCCTTTATCATTGGAGCCCAGTCGGCCAATGTCTCCAAAATAGTTAGTAGATCACGAATAGGAATCTGCTCCATTAAAAGGTTCTGCAACACTTTCCCTAAACCGCCAAGAGACAATAAATTGGGAATCAATTCTTCCACCACTTTTGGATGGGAGGATTTAAGGCTATCTAATAACTGCTGGACCTCCTGTCTTCCCAATAATTCATGAGCATGATGTCTGATCACATCGGACAGATGCGTTGTTAAAACAGTAGAGAGATCAACTACCGTATATCCTTTAGTCATAGCACTTTCTTTAACTTCTTCTTTAATCCAGAAAGCCGGCAGCCCATAGGTAGGTTCTTTTGTCGGCACCCCGTCAATCTTCTTTTCAACAGTTCCGGGATTTATGGCCAGATAGTGGTTTATCATCAATTCTCCCCTGGCCACTTCATTCCCTCTAAGCAAGATGGCATATTCACCGGATTCTAACTGCATGTTATCCTGGATGTGAACAGAGGGAACAATAATTCCGACTTCCTGAGCAATCTGTCGCCTGATTGACTTAATCCGGTCCAAAAGCTCACCATTTTGTTCCACGTCCACCAATGGAATAAGGCCATAGCCGACTTCCAGAGATAGAATATCAAGAGGAGGAAGGGGTTTTAACTTTTCAGGCGATCTGGTTTTGGATTTTTGCATCTGTCTGCCTTTCTGTTTTTTTAAATCAGTCTTTCTTGTTTGCAAAATCAAATAAGCCACACTTGCGGATAGGATTGATAAAATAACAAAAGGGAGAGCCGGAAGCCCTGGAACCATGCCAAGTCCAAAAAGCACAACAGCAACAATAGCGATAGCACGCGGCTGGAATAAAATCTGAGAAATTATCTCTCTTCCCATGTTTGTTTTAGAAGAAGATCTACTTACTATAATACCCGCTGCCGTTGAAATGATCAGGGCAGGAATCTGGCAGACCAATCCATCTCCCACTGTCAGCAAAGTATAACTCTGGACTGCATCGGAAAAACCCATTTTATTCTGGAAAACTCCAATAGCAAACCCGCCTAGGATGTTGATCAGAGTAATTATTATTCCTGCTATAGCATCTCCACGAACAAATTTATTAGCGCCATCCATAGCGCCATAATATTCCGCTTCTTGTGAAATTTCCAGTCTCCTCGCCTTTGCTTCCTGGTCATTTATCAAGCCTGCATTCAAGTCGGCATCTATACTCATCTGCTTGCCGGGCATAGCGTCCAGAGTAAATCTGGCAGCCACTTCCGCAATTCGTCCGGCTCCTTTCGTAATTACCACAAAATTAATAACGACCAGGATCAAAAAAACTATGATTCCCACCAGATAGTTTCCTCCAACCACAAAGCTTCCGAAAGCATTGATCACTTTTCCGGCTGCCATGGGCCCCTCATTTCCGTGGAGTAGAATTATTCGAGTGGAAGCGACATTTAGTGATAATCTGAACAAGGTAGTGATTAAAAGTATGGAAGGAAATGCTGATAACTCTAATGGCTTCGAGATATACATGCCTACCAGAAGAATTATTAAAGCAAATGTTATGTTAAACGACAAAAGGATATCCAGCAGCATAGCCGGCAGAGGTATTATCATAACTACCAGAATAACCACAGCTGATATAGCCATAAGAATATCACTGTGTTTTGCTATGAAGGCAATCTCTGAGTATCCTGTTTGATTTTCTGTTTCCATAATCCTCCCATCTTTAAAAGGAATTTCTGCTTATTTTAAAGTGCCTAAAGTGAGCTAAAGTATGTTAAAGTGCCTAAAGTTAAGGAATTCTGCCATTTTATATAGGTTCGATAAACCATTAATACACAAGTGAGGGCATGCTCCTTCTATTTTTTGGGTTATCAATTAGCACGCCGAAGGCGTACCTCAACTTTAGGCACTTTAATATACAACACGCATTTTTCATGCCTAATGCCCTAAACTCCCATCCCCTTCAATCTGTAAACATATGCCAGAATCTCGGCAACTGCCCGATAGAGATCAACAGGAACAGAATCCCCTACTTCCGCGAGCTTAAAAAGAGCCTGAGCGAGTTGTTTTTGCTCGACAACCGGGACTTGATTTTCTTTAGCAATTTCTTTAATCCGCTCAGCAATAAAGCCGGCTCCTTTTGCTATTACCTGGGGAGCAATCATCTCTTTTGCATCAAACTTAAGAGCAATAGCAAGGCTGGTGGGGTTGGTTACTACAACATCGGCATCAGGAACCGCTTCCATCATTCTACGTTGCGCTATTTCCATCTGAGCCTTTCTAATTCTGGATTTAACAGTGGGATCTCCTTCTGTCTGCTTTGATTCATCTTTAACTTCCTGTTTGGTCATCTTCATGTCCTTTTCATGCTGCCAGCGTTGATAAACATAATCTAAAATCGCCAGGACAATTAAAAACAGACAAACATACAAGCACATATTAAAAGAAACCCTGCCAATAAATGAAAGAATCTCCGCAATGCTCATCTGTATCAGAGAAGGAATGGTCTCCAGTTCTCCTTTTAGCATTAAAAATGCTATGCCGCCCACAGAGAATATTTTAAACAGCGACTTGACAAGCTCCGCTAAGGCCTTTAGAGAAAAAAATTTCTTCATTCCCTTAACAGGATCAAGTTTAGAAAGATCCGGAATAAGGGGCTTTGGTGTAAATAAAAAGCCAATCTGAAAAATATTGGCTGCAATTCCTGCAACAAAAACAACCAACATCAAAGGCATTAAAATTAAGAAGTATTGCTCAAAAATCTCTAATAAGAAAGCGCTGACAGTAGAAACATCGTGCAGACGGAAGGTCCCGAGATTTTGAAATATTCCCCGCATAAACCCGGAAAGAGACCAAAACATCCAGGAACCGGCAAAAAGGAATACTCCCAAAGAGCTCAATAGAATTAAAGCGGAAGAGACCTCTTTGCTTTGGGCCACCTGCCCCTTTTTTCTTGCTTCCTGAAGACGTTTGGGAGTGGGTTGTTCGGTTTTTTCCTGGTCGCTTCCTTTGGACATAGTCGACCGTTCCTCGTTGATTAGTTGATTAGTTAATTAGTTGATTAGTTTCATCCAATCATCCATTCCCCATGGCTCTTAAAAGAAGAAGGATATCTCTTCCTGATTCATTGAATATCTGTCTGAAAAAAAGCAATAAATAAGGAAGGGCAAAAGCCAAAAACAGCAGCCCGACAACGATTTGTATAGGCATAGCTACAAGAAAAATATTCATCTGCGGAACTGTTCGAGCTATCAATCCAAAAGCCACGTTTGTAAGCAGCAGCGCCACTATAACCGGCGCTCCTACCTTAATTGCAATAATAAACATATTGCCCGAAAGGCTGATTAAGTGCTCAATTAAAGAATTACTAAATTGAACATCAAAGGGAGGAATTAACCGAAAGCTTTCAGCCAGGGCTCGTAAAAACATGTGGTGAGCATTAATGGTTAAAAATATCAGCATGGCCATCAAATTATTTAATTGAGCGATGATGGAAACCTGAGCGCTTGTTACGGGATCCATGACATTGGCAATAGCAAGACCCATCTGGAAGCCTGATAGTTGGCCTGCTAACTGAATTCCGGCAAATATCAGCCTAACGGAAAGACCAATGACAGCCCCCATCATGATTTCACCTATTACCCCTATGCCAAAGGGTATTGCGCTGGTAATAAAAGGAATGTTGTCTAATTTTAAGATGGGGAATAACAATATACTAACTGAGAATGCCAATCCTGCTTTAAATAAGACAGGTATGTTTCTACTGTCAAAAACCGGAATGAACATCATAATTGCGCCAACTCTCAAAAAAATCAAAAAAAATATCTGAAGCTGCGGCAGTGGTATATTGAAAGTTGTCATCGAATATAATTGGGTATATTAATAAACAGGTTACGGACAAAATCAATCATGACCTGAAGCATCCAGGGGAAAAAAATAAGTAGAGCAAGGCCAACCGCTAATATTTTAGGAATAAAGGTCATGGTCATTTCATTAATCTGGGTGGCAGCCTGAAATATACTAACTATCAGGCCTACTATCAGACCGGCAAACAACATCGGCGCTGCCAATAAAATGGCTGTTTTTATACCTTCTGAAAGAAATCCTGTTACAAATTCCGGTGTCATGTCAACCCTTCTCCAATCCTCATGCAAAGCTCTTTACCAGGGAACCCACAATCAAATACCAGCCATCAGCAAGAACGAAAAGCATCAACTTAAACGGCAGGGAAATCATAATAGGCGGCAACATCATCATCCCCATGGAAAGAAGAACACTCGCTACAACCATGTCAATAATCAAAAATGGCACGTAAAGCAAAAATCCGATCTGGAATGCGGTTTTCAATTCACTGATTATAAAGGAAGGAATAAGCACGGAAATCGGGACATCATCGACATTTCGGGGTCTCTCAATGTCTGCGATATCAACAAGCAAAGCCAGGTCCTTTTCCTTTGTCTGTTTAAACATAAAACTTCTTAAAGGTTGAGAAGCACTTTCCAATGCCTGCTGCTGAGTTATCTTCTTGTCCAAATATGGTTGAAGCGCATTTTGATTGATATCGTGCCAAACCGGAGTCATAATAAAAAAAGTAAGAAATAGCGCCAGACCTATAATTATCTGGTTAGGAGGCATCTGATGGGTTCCGATCGCCTGGCGAAGAACGGAAAGCACGATTACAATTCTGGTAAATGAGGTTAACATAATAAGAATTGCCGGAGCTAAGGAAAGAACCGTTAATAAAAGGAAAATCTCAAGAACAACAGACGCTTGTCCAGGGTCCACGGCTTTGTCCAGGCCTATACTGAAAAAAGGCGCCAAAGCCGGTGGAGTATCGCCCCAGCAAATATGAGGAGTTAACGCCATAGAGGCCACGAAACATATCGAGATAATGATATACAATCTAAAGTGTTTGTAATATTTTAGCATTATGTGACAAACCATGTTCACCCAATCATCTGACCCGGATAAGCCGGAACCAAATTGGAAATTTGGCCTTCATGCTTTTGTACTGTTCTTCCCAATTTCCAATTTCAATTTTAATCTCTCCCAAATTTCTACTTTCCAATTTCAAGGTTCAAGCCGTGAACGGCTACATAATTTATTTAATTGGTCAGAAAACGAGGTCGATCTTTTTTTCTCTTCAGGCCTCTTAAATCTATTCAATATCTCTTCATCCTCTATTTTGGTAAGAAGGCAAATGTTGTCACTCGTAACCCCAAGGACCAGTATGGACCCCGGGACCTCAATTAAGGAGATATTTTTTTTAACCCCAATATAACTGCTTGCTAAAACTCTGATTAGTTTCTCACTTGATCCTCCAACATCTCTCTTTAATATTCGTCTCAAAAAATAAAAAACGATAAATAACCCACCCAGAACTATAACCAGGGCGGCTATCATTTTCAGTACCGTTGATAACAGATCGGGATGATAGTTCATTTTAACCCCTCTATCCGTTCCTTGGGACTCATAATTTCGGTGATGCGAATACCATATTTTTCGTTTATAACTACCGCCTCTCCCCTGGCTATTAATCTTTGATTGGCTAATATTTCCAGCGTTTCTCCGGCAAGCTTTGAAAGCTCAACAACTGATCCCTGACCAAGCTTAAGCAGCTCACTTATCAGCATCCTGGTCCGGCTCAATTCAACGGTTATCTCTAAAGGGATATCAAGAATAAGTTCCATATTAGCCGGCGACTGTGAGGCGAACGTATCGCTCAAATCGGAAAACTCATACGGCTTTTCCCCTGCATCCTCTCCGGTGCTTCCAGATATCTCCGGAGGATCAGAACTACTCGGGTCAGGCTTTCCTTTATCTTCATCGGTTGTAACCATGACTATTTACACCTCCATTTTAACGTAACAATCTTGTTACTTGAACTGCGCGGTTCCCCTTAATAACTCCCGGAACGCCCTGATATTTAGGGACATCTTCAACATTTATTGTGATAAGATCTTGAGGACCTGTATTAAGCTTAAAAATATCTCCTGCCCGGAGATTCAATATGTCACGAATAGTATAAGTAGTTCTTCCCAACTCGGCGACAACCGCTATATTGGTATCTTTCAACAAATTCTGAATCTGGGCGCCAAATACATGTTCTATCTCCTTATCGCTAAGATATCTGGAGGAGAGTTTATCCTTAATCGGTTCCAGCATGAGGTATGGAATACACAAATGAATATCTCCTGAAAATTCATCTGCCTTTACAGAAAATACGACACCTATAACTAAATCATTGGGGCCGACCATATGTACGAATTCGGGTTTGGTCTCGATTTTTCTTAAGGAAATCTTTACAGAACAGACAACATCCAGGGCTTTCTCCAGGCTATCCAGTGCTTCAACAGCAAACTTTCTCATCATCCTCTGCTCAATGAGCGTAAATTCTCTCACCTGAGCTATAGGTTTTCCATTCCCTCCAAACATGCAATCTATTAAAAAAAATACAAGTTCCGGTTCTATCGCCAGCAGAGATGATCCAATGAGTGGTTCCATGTTAAATATATTGAAACTTGTTGGATTGGAAAAGCCTTCTAAAAATTTTCTGAACTTAACCATTTCCGTAGAGACTAACTTTACATTCACACTCTTCCGGAGAGATGAAGAGAGTAGATTATGCAACAAATCTGCAAACTTGTCGTATACTTCTTCAAGAGCATAAAACTGATCGTGCAACATTATGCTCTGGGAAGTAAGATCATAAGATCCAGCTTCTTCTTTTTTATCCACCTCCAGATCAACTTCCCCCTTATCCACGGAAGTAAGGAGGGCATCTATTTCTTCTTGAGATAAAATCTGATCAGACATAAATTTTTGACCTTTACTGGATCACAAAATCAACAAAATAAATGTTGGTTATACTTCCATCTTTTAAGAAAGAGTTCAGTTTGGTCATTATCTCATCGCTCAGAGCGATCTTCCCTTCAACGCTATTGATATCTTCAAATCTTTTAGTGGGAATTATCATCAAAATGCTGTCCCTTATCTGAGAAAGCCGTTTATCTATTTCTCCGGCAAGACTTTCATC
>JAUWFS010000190.1:0-6504 GCA_030606805.1 Deltaproteobacteria bacterium | reverse complement strand
TTAACATTCCCGCCGGTTTAAGTAAGCTCGCTATTTTCATCAAAGCTTTTTTGTCATCCTGAATGTGCTCCAATACATCAAACATACAAATCAAATCTTTCATTATCATTATATGGAATGTTATCCGGCAGCCATCCCATTCTGACATCTACATCTGTTGTGTGTGCTGCATATTCTGCTGCAAATTCATCAAGTTCCATTGCAGACACGTTGCCATACTTTTTAAGCATTAATAAATTTCCACCAGTACCACAACCAATTTCAAGAATTTTCGCATTGTTTAATAAATTACATTTACTAATTATTTTATCTAGGATTTTCCTCCTTGCTTTGAACCACCAATGTTCTTTTTGTTGTTTTGTCATATCATGATAAACTTTATGTTTCATAACTGATCCTAATATTCATCTTCAACAATATAAAGTGGGCGTCTTTTTGATTCCATATAAATACGCCCTATATACTCACCCAATGCCCCAATTCCAACTAATTGAATACCGCCAAGGAACAAAATAACTGTCAGCAAAGATGCATAACCAGGTACATCAATGCCCAAAATCAGCGTTCGCACAATAATAAAGCTTCCATAAAGAAAAGTTAGAAAAGAGATAAGTGTACCAATATATAACCATATTCGAAGCGGAATATTACTGAAACTAGTAATCCCATCTAATGCAAAATTCCATAGCTTCCATCCGTTAAAACTTGTTTTGCCCGCTTTTCTGTTGTCACGCTTATACTCCACAGTCGCTGTTTTAAAACCTACCCAGGCAAAAATACCCTTCATAAACCTTTGATTTTCTCGTAGTTGCTGTGTAGCATTCAATACTTTTCTTGTTATAAGTCTGTAGTCACCTACATTATCCGGAATTTTAGTTTGAGATATTTTATTATGAAATTTGTAAAAAAGTTGAGCAGTAATTTTCTTGGCAATGCTATCGTTAGAACGATCAACTCTTTTTGCCACAACCACATCGTATCCTTTTTCCCTGTAGGAAATAAAATCCTTAATAAGCTCTGGTGGATCCTGCAAATCTGCATCAATGGGAATAATCATCTCGCCCTTTGCATAGTCTAATCCAGCGGTCAAAGCCGCTTCTTTTCCAAAATTTCGAGAAAAATTTATAATTTTCATATTTGGGTAATCTTTTTTTGCTTGAAGAAGTTTCGCTAACGTATTATCTGTACTTCCATCATTTACACAAACAACTTCAAAAGTCTTATCCAGTTCATTTACTACAGCGGTAATTTCTTTCATAAAGAGATCAACCATATTTTCTTCATTGAAAAATGGACAAACTATGGATATTGCAATTTGTTGTTTATGCATAAAATTCTATACCCCTCACAATTTGACAAACATAGTCTATCCACCTTCCACATCTCATGCTACACCATAGGCGTTCAATTTTCTGCGGAGGGTGTTCAAGCCAATGGATAGATGTTTTGCTGTTTGAGTCTTTATTCTGCCTGTCTGCTCATAGGCCTTGAGAACATGGGCCTTTTCCACTTCCTCAAGGGGAGCAATAGAGCTGCCCTCTTTCTGAGAATAGCTCCTTGCAACAGGTTTTCGCTTTCGCAGGCAGGGAGGAAGAAAATTGGCGGAGATCTGCCTGCCCTGGGCCAGATTTACGGCCGACTGGATAATAGACCTAAGTTCCCTGATGTTTCCAGGATAGTCATAATTCATAAGTAATATACCAGCCTCTTCACTAATACCCTCCTTCCAGGAAACATCAGAAAAATCTTTCAGGAACTTGTCCACCAACAAAGGGATGTCCTCTTTCCTTTCCCTGAAGGGCGGAAGGTGCAGCAATGCGCCCTTGAGGCGGTAGTAAAGATCCTTGCGAAACATCCCCTTGTCCTTAAATCGGTCCAGGTCTGCATTAGTGGCTGAGATAAAGCGAACGTCCGTTTTTTGAGGCTTGCTGGTTCCTAACTTGAGGTATTCTTTTTCCTGCAGCACCCGAAGCAGTTTCCCCTGGAGGTCAAGCGGTAGATAGCCTATTTCATCCAAAAATAGTGTGCCTTTGTTCGTTTGTTCCAGGTGGCCCATCCGAGCCTTTTCGGCTCCTGTAAAGGCGCCTCTTGTGTGGCCAAAAAACTCTGCATCAAACAAGCTGCCCGTGATGGATGCCATATTAATAGGGGTAAAGGGAAATTTTGCGCTGGAGCTCGCGCAATGGATAGCTCTGGCCAAAAGTTCTTTGCCGGTTCCACTCTCCCCTGTAATCAAGACCGGTATGTCGCTTGCCGCATGAAGCTCTGCTTCCTTCAATATCTTGAGCACTTTCGGTGACCTTGTGATAATAGACCTGAATGCATTAGCGTTTGTCAATACTTGGGAAGTTATCTTTTTCTCAGGGCTAAGGACATCAAATCTTTGTTTTCTTTCAAGGGCTCGTTGTACCGCGGTGCCCAGATTATCTCTGGAGATGGGCTTGACCAGGTAATCACTGGCTCCTTTTTTCAGGCACTCAACCGCGACCTGCGCTTCATTTATCGCCGTAACCATGAGACACTCGGTGTTTGGGCTGACATTCTTTATCACGTCCAGCACTTCTATCCCGCTCGTCCCCGGCATCTTTACATCGATCAGGGCGACGTCAAACAATTTTCCTGCTTTAAAAAGAGTTGCCGCTTTGTTGGGGTCACGCTCTGATCGGACATTTTTGAAACCACAGAGGTTCAATTCTCTCCTGACGCTATCCAGAAAAAGAGGTTCATCGTCAATGAGGACTATGCTATTATCCATTGGAATACCTTCTTGTAATTTGGAATACCTTCTTGTAATATAATAGATTTTCAGATAATTGAGGCCACAAGAGCCGGCGCAAGTTGGCGCGGCGCTCGGGTGCAATCCTTTCTCAAGCTGGAATTCCCTTTGTGTAAAATTATCCTAAAGGAGCTTCCTTTGCCTGGGGCGCTCTCCACCTCAATGCGAGCATCCAATGCTTCAACCAGGCTGTTACTGACAAATAGGCCCAGACCAGTTCCCTTACCAGATGCTTTGGTGGTAAAAAAAGGGTCGAATATCTTTTCACGTGCCGCAATATCCATACCACACCCATTATCGCTCACCTCGATAATCAAATGATCCCGCCATATGCCCTTCCCCAGTTTCACACTGAGTTTTACCCAGGAATTCTCTTTATCAGCAGCCTGAGCGGCATTAATCAGAAAGTTGACCAGGATTTGCTCCAGAGCCCCCGGATCTGTATAAAGTGGGGGAAGATCGTCGGCAATATTGACATCAAAGGATTTTACTCTTTTACTTATTTGACTCCGGCAGACAGCAATCCCTTTTTCGACAACCTGGTTCAGGTCAACCCAACCCTGTTCTCCCTTATAACCATTTCTGACGAATTTACTCATGTCAGACATTATGTCGTTGATCCGGCTGGAAGCATGCTCAAGGTTATTCACAAGGTTAAAAATGTCGTTACGGAACTCAGGGTAAGTCATGCCGAATAATTCGAGATCTTGATGATTCCCGGCATAATCGTCAATGATGGGAATCAGTTTCTTCAGGTATTCTCTCAGGATAGGTGTATTAAAGGTTACACAGTTGTTCAGGTTCTTGATTTCGTGAGCAATAGTAGATACGAGGAGATCAAGAGGGGGCAACTTTTCTTTCTGAACAGCTTTTTTATTCATTACTTTCACTTTGAGACCTTTTCCTTGGTCATGGAGAACTGCAAGGCTGAGCCTCTGAACAGACTCACCCGGCCCTCATGGGCGTAATTTGGTGATTATCGCGAAACCAGATTGCCATCCCTTTTGGGCTGGATCGTACAACTGTTCCTTCAACCCTTATTAAACCTTGGGCGCCTGCCAGTTCTTTCAGCCTCTTACTATCGATAATCAGTTCTATTTTGACCTGCGTGTCTTCGGGAACGGGCTTCGCAGAATGGAAAAAACCCCCGCATGCCGATATATTACCGGTCAGAGCATCAAGGATCTCTTGCTTCCCCGAAGTAAGCACTTCAATCTTGCCGGGAAGCCTAAGGTCGAATCTTTCATATTTCCGTTTATCTTGCATGAGCGCTAACCCCTTTTGACTGTTTGCTACAAGGAGAGTTGAGCCAAATGTGACCATAGGAGATTATAGAAAGCTTACCTCGGCCATTGCCCACAAAACTAAGAATTAATAAAATACTTCTCTTATTCTGTGATAAAAATCAATAGGTAGGTGGTATGGTTTTTTTCGTATTTTGAGACCGGGAATGGCTAAGAAGTGAGTAAGGATTTAGTACAAGCTAATTCGAGACAAGTAATACTTTGTTATTATAGATTTCCAGATAAATAATTTCACTGCGTTATCAGTCAAAATCCTCGACGACGTATAACTTAGTACGACTTACTCGGATTTTTCCTTTTAGCCTTGTGAAATTAATTATCTGAAAATCTATAGACCTTACAAATACTTGGCCCCCCAAAGAGCTGCCTGGAAGCGATTGGGAACATTGATTTTCTTGTAAATATTATATAGATGGGTCTTGACCGTATGAGAGCTGATGTAAAGTTTCTCAGCAATCTCCCCATTTGTGGCCCCCACGGCCAGCCGGGCAAGTATCTCGCTTTCTCTGAAGGTAAGAATTGAGCTATCTGTTTCCGACGGGCTGTCCCAGCATTTACTTAGGATGCATTTTGTCATAATTTTCCTGGAAAGCCACAATTGTCCATTAAGAATCGCCCGCACACCTTTCAGAAACTGAGGCAAGGAATCATCATCATAGAAAATCCCGCGGATTCCCTGCTGTACGCATTTTTTTTCAATGCCCAGGCCGTGGCAAAAATTAAACAGGGCCACATAATATCGAGATAATTTCTCGATACCGTAGGATCTGAGCGCCATCAGGAGGCTTTCCGGATCTTTTCCGTGGCAGTCCAAGAGCACCACCTTCGACTGTTCCTTGTACTTCGCATCATCTGGGAAGCGAACATCACAGATATCTTCCCCAAGCAGGCACTTCGCTCTGGTTTCCCGTTCCAAGCACGAAGCCATCAGCTCATTTTGCAGCTTCCGAGGACCGATGATGTATATTATTCCGTTAGTTTGTAACACGAGTTTTTTCAAATGCTAAGAATTCGCTTACTGAGAGCGGATTAAGCAAAAAAGTAAAGTTGTGTACCAACTGGGGATGAGTAACAACATGTTGTGCCGACACTGATGCGGCCACAAATCCCAACAGGCTTCAGGCAATAAAAATTGAAATACCAAATGAAGATTGTATTGTCAAGGCGGAATTTAGCTCCAAATCGGAGAAAAATAAGGAACTTTGGGCGCGGCATACCTATCAACCCGTCTGAAGATTTTTCCTAATCCCGCGAGACGCGGGACGGCAGGGTAAACTGGGTCAGCGATATAATCATCCGCACTGGGTCCCGGCTGCTCGTCGTACGCAGAAAACACATAGATGGGCGGGGCCCTCCAAGGCGGATAAACGTTGGCCGTCGGGCGGGGCTTTCGTTTTATGGCAATAGGGGTTTATTGTCTAAGATCAATTGCACCGAGGTTCTAACTCTACAGGTACCCTAAAATCAATAGTCAGACACATAAAGTCTTCCAGAAAAAATTTTACAGACCTGTATGCCTGCCTGATCTGCCAGTCTTCTTTACCCTCTGATTCCAATTTATCAAGAAATGCTTTAATATTATCATATTTAACTGTTTTCAAATTCTTTTGATAAAACGATAAAAATTTATTTACCCATACTTGATAAAATATGATATTTTTATTAAGTATATTTTTATCATTGATAAGAAATTCTTTAAAACTGTCTGAACCGCAAAAGCGAGCGCATTCTCCGTCCCGCTGCTGTAGCGGGACTGCAGCTTGCTGCGGGGAATCTTCAATTATTTTTTTTCATAAGATCTTTTCTGTCAAATAAATACTTATACGAATCAGTTTTTTATAATTATTTCGTAATAACAACTTGATTAAATGGCAATTATTTATTAAATTAAATATATAATAATTATTACTCTAAAAAATAGTGAATGTTCACAGACTAATTGATATACAAAGAAAAAATAATCTCCAGTTGCCTTTCAGCATTACACATGATAAACTGTTTTATAATGTGTAAAAAGAATAAGGAGGAAAAATATGCCCACTAATTTAGCAATTGACGACAAATTAATCGAAGAAGCCCGTCTAATTGGTCTACATCGTACCAAAAAAGCAGTTGTTACTGAAGCGCTCCTTGAGTACATCCAAAGGCGCAAACAGGTTAAAATTATTAACCTGTTTGGCACGATAGAATATGAGTCCGATTATAATTATAAAGAACAGCGGAAGGTTAAATGAAGGTTTTAGTAGACACCTGTATTTGGTCTTTGGCCCTCCGCGGAAATAAACAGCCAGCCTCGAATATTGAGGTTGTTGAGTTTCAAGAGCTGATCGAAGAAGTGAGAGTGCAACTGATTGGTCCAATTCGGCAAGAAATACTTTCAGGAGTAAAAAGAAAGCAACAATTTTCAAAGCTTAAAAAAATATT
>JAUWFS010000116.1:0-10409 GCA_030606805.1 Deltaproteobacteria bacterium | reverse complement strand
GATTGAAGCATTTTGGATATTGATTTCAACTCTTGAATTAATTCTTTCGCATCTAAATCAGAAAATATATTAACCTCTCGTGAAATATAAATCTGTGTTCTCAGCTCCGCAGCCGATCCTTGTGCAATATTTATAAACCTTTGGAAATCCGGATTTCACTTCCTTCCGCAATATTTGATGGAATAGATATAGATGAGCACAGCATTTGATCTTTCATTCCATAATCACGGCAATCTATTAATAATTTATAAAGACGTACTGATAACCTGCAAGATTTCTTCCAAACTTCTAAATCTTCAAAAGAGGACCCCATAGTTCTCCTCTATCTTCTGTTTTTTTCAACCGTGAACCGATAACTGTAAACCGTGAACGGCTGCCTGCCGTCAAGAAGTTAATTTATTTATAACAAGACCCGTGATTACCTTTGGATAAAAATATGTTGATTTCCTTGGCATTACAAGGCCTTTATTTGCAATATCGCGTACCTGCTCAATCTTTGTTGGATTAAGAATAAAGGAAATATCGCATTTGCCCGAGACTGCTGCTTCTATGGCCTGTTTTTCACTGCTGGAATAAGTTATAATACTCTCGTCATCTAATTTTGAATTATCAAAACCAAATATTTCTATAAAAATTAGACGGGTCAGAACGGTAACATCAAGATATCTTAATGCTTCTGGAAATTCATTGGAAAACATCCGCTCCATTACACCTGATTTAAGCGTCAGCAGATAAAATTTCTTAGAGCCTTTCATCAAGACCCCGATAATGTTTTTTGAGGCATTTGATTTAAGAATTGATATAAATTCAGCCCGTGCTCTTTCAAAATCACTGTCCATAAAAGAAATTTTCAAAATATCAAAATAATCCTCTGCTTTGTTAATAAAAGAGCCTGTTATTGAACTTTTCAAGCCTTTAACCATGCGGTGAGCAGGCAGTATTACCAGTCCAGTATCTTCCATGCTGCTAAGATACATCATTATATAATTAGCTGGATGATCTTTATTAAAATCCGGATTGCTGCTCGATATCCAGTCTCTATAGTCAAGGGCGGTTTCATAACGATGGTGACCATCAGCAATAAAAAGTCTTTTCTCCTGCATTGCATTGGAAACATATCTGCAGGAATCTAAATCGGTTATGCGCCACATTTTGTGCCTGTGGCCATCATAATCAGTAAACTCTATTACTGGTTTCTGCTTTAATGCCAGCCCCTTTAATTTATCAATTATTATGTTTTTACTATCTGAATAAAGTGAAAAAATAGGGCTGAAATTGGCATGGCATGACTTCATAAGTTCAAATCTTTCCATCTTAACATTGGAAAATGTACTCTCATGTGGAACAATAACACCATTTTTAAACGGCTCCAGAGCAACTAAAGCAATAATTCCATAACGCGTGAAAATTTTATTTTCTAAAGAAAAATCCATGGATGTTAAATAAAATACAGGCGTTGCATCCTGTTCCAGGATGTTTTCTGAAAACCAGTTTTTTAAAAAGTCAGATGCTCTGGTATAACAATTATTATTGATATTATCGTTCTCAGTTGTTTTGCCTAATATCAGCCTTATAATGTTCCGTGGATGTCGTTCGTAGAAATTATCCTGCCCCTGCTTTGAAATAACATCATAAGGCGGAGTTAGTACATCAGACAAGTTGCGAATTTTTTGCGGGTTATATAAGATTCCTCTGAAAGGGAGGACTTCAGCCATTTTATTAATTCCTTTGCTTTTCAGGTGTTAAATAAAAAAGGAACAAATACTAAAAAGAATAATCTTGTTCAAGTAAAACATGAATCAATTTCATAAGTTTTTAAAAATAATTTATTTGGAGCTTATTGACAGTTCAAATCAAAAATTATATTGACTCCTACTTGCTCCAATTATAATTTTTGGGTATTGGAGAGGTGGCCGAGCGGCTGAAGGCCCCGCTCTCGAAAAGCGGTATCCTGTTAATAACGGGATCGTGGGTTCGAATCCCACCCTCTCCGCCATTAATAAAATAGTATAGTATGGTAAATTTCCATTTTTTGCCTAATGAATTCGGTATTATAGGATAGACGAGTAAAAAGTGCCTAAAGTGAGCTAAAGTGCCTAAAATGCCTAAAGTTGTGGTAGGCCTTCGGCGTGCTATCTATTTTCAGAGCTTGATTATAATTTCAGCCGAAAATAAAGTGAGCAAAATTGTATGGTAAAAAAGTTAAAATTAGCAGCGCCGAAGGTGCATTCATTAACTTTAGGCACTTTAATATACTTTAGCGCACTTTAGACACTTATTTTGCGGAGAGATGTCCGAGCTGGCTGAAGGAGCACGACTGGAAATCGTGTGTGCTGTCAAAAGCGGCACCGAGGGTTCGAATCCCTCTCTCTCCGCCATTAATTAATCAGGGAAATTCTATATGTCCTACCTTGTTCTTGCTCGCAAGTATCGACCCCAAACCTTTGACGAGGTTATAAAACAAAACCACGTCACCCAAACTTTAACTAACGCTATCAAATCGCGTCGGGTCGCCCATGCAATTCTTTTTACCGGACCAAGAGGGACCGGCAAAACCACTGTAGCACGAATATTGGCAAAGGCTATGAATTGCAAAGAGGGCCCCACCCCGATCCCTTGTAATATATGCGGATCATGCCGTGAAATTACTTCAGGAAATGCGGTTGACGTGTTTGAAATTGACGGTGCATCGAACAACGGCGTTGAACAAATTAGAAGTCTGCGTGAAAACATAAACTATATGCCGGCTCACAGCCCTAACAAAATATACATTATAGATGAAGTCCACATGCTGAGCATCTCTGCGTTTAACGCTCTTTTAAAAACTTTAGAAGAACCCCCATCACATGTAATGTTTATTTTTGCAACTACCGAGCCTCATAAGATACCCATAACTATACTTTCCAGGTGCCAGCGTTACGACTTCAAACTAATTGATATCGAGTCAATTTCAAATCATATCAAGAATATATGCTCTAAAGAACATATTGATATAACTGAAGAAAGCCCGATGTTGATTGCCCGCGAAGCCGGGGGTAGTATTAGAGATGCGTTAAGCCTTCTTGACCAGATAATGGCCTGTTCAGAAGGAACTATCAGCTACAAAAACATTTTAGACATTCTTGGAGTTGCCGACAAAAAAATAATTTTTAATATTTCAAATGCAATTTTACAAAAGGATATTCCAGAAGCTCTTAATGTAGTGGATGAAATTTATGCCCGCGGATATGAAATGAAAAAATTTTATGCGGAAATTATTGAACATTTCAGAAATCTGCTTGTTGTAAAGATGGGCAAGAATATCAGCAAACTGATAAATCTCCCTTCACATGAAATAGATTTAATGCAAGATCAGGTTCAGGACATTTCCGAATCTTATTTGAACCAGATCTTTGATCTTCTCTTCAAAGAGGAGGCTTCGATAAGGCTTTCGGCTCAACCAAAGTTGGCACTTGAGATAGCATTTATCAGGCTATCTCAGATAAAGCCTGTATTACCTATTGATTTGCTTATAGAAAAACTTGATGATTTAAAAAAAAACCTTCCGGCAATTCCCGCTAATTATGAAGTTGCTGAAAATAAGGACGCTTTAAAATATTATAGTAAGATCCCACAAGGGATTTCAGAAGAGCCGACTGATTCAACGGAGCTTAAAGAATCTTGCAGCTCCTCTTCTTATGATTCTAATGATAATCTTGAAATTACATGGAATAAACTCCTTGATATTTTTTCAGAAAACCATCCTGCTCTTGCTGCAAATCTGGCAAAGTGTTCCTTGAAAAAACTTACCAAACAAAATATTGAAATTGAGGTGCATGGTAATGGTTATAATATAAATATGATAAAGCGTGATAAAAATGTTGCTATCATAAAAGAAATATGCAGTAAATTTTTTAAAGAAAAGATGAATCTGACCATAAAAGCCAAAAACAAACAAAATAGTGAAAAAAAACAACAGGGGGAAAATCAAAACAACAATTTGAAGCAAAAAGCATTGAGACACCCTCTGGTAACGGATGCAATCGAAATTTTTAACGGAAAAGTCGTTGATGTAAAAATTATATAGGAGGTATTTACTCATGAAAGGCATGGGAAACATGATGAAACAGGCTCAAAAGCTTCAGGCCAAGATGCTTAGAATGCAGGAAGAGCTGGCGGATAAAACCGTTGAAGCAACTGCCGGCGGCGGTATGATTAAGGCGGTAGCAAATGGCAAGCAGCAAATATTATCAATCCAGATAGAAAAGGAAGTCGTTGATCCTGATGATGTTGAAATGCTTCAGGATCTTATACTTGCAGCAGTAAATGACGCTCTTGCAAAATCACAGGAAATGGTTTCCGGAGAGATGAGCAAACTTACCGGCGGTCTTCAAATACCTGGAATGTAATTAAAGTGCCTAAAGTGAGCTAAAGTGCCTAAAATGCCTAAAGTTGTGGTACGCCTTCGGCGTGCTATATATCTTCAGGGCTTGATTATAACTTCAGCCGCAAACAAAGTGAGCATAGTTGTATTGTGAAAAAAATAAAATTGGCAGCGCCGAAGGCACATTCCTTAACTTTAGGCACTTTAATATACTTTAGCTCACTTTAGGCACTTATATCCGCACCGAAGGTGCACTAACTGGACATCTAATTATTATGAGTCACTATCCATTATCAATCATGAACCTGGTTAAAAATATCTCCCGGCTTCCGGGGATAGGAGAAAAGACCGCCGAACGCCTCACTATGCATATAATTCGTTCTCCGCTAAAAGAGGTTGAACAGCTTTCCCTGAGTATCCTGGAAACCAGAAAAAAAATAGGATCATGTTCCATCTGTTTTGGCCTGAGCGATAGCGATATTTGCAATATCTGCGGCGACAGGACAAGAAACAGCTCATTGTTGTGTGTGGTGGAACAGCCCGCCGATATGGTGGCTATCGAAAAGTCAGGGGCTTTTAAAGGAATTTATCACATTCTTCAGGGCGCTATGTCTCCGATGGACGGCATAGGGCCTGACGATATAAGGCTCAAGGAGCTTCTATCAAGAATAAAAGATAATAATGTAAAAGAGATTGTTCTTGCGACAAGCACCACGGTTGAAGGCGAAGCCACTGCCTTGTATATTGCTCAGCGTTTAGAAAACTATCCGGTTAAAACAACTCGTATTGCTTCAGGAATACCAATAGGTGGTGATCTGAAATACATTGACCAGATTACCATAAAAAGAGCTATGGAAACACGACATGCCATTTAATACAATAAAACCTTCAGATATATTTGTTTGCAAAAAATGCGGTGACTGCTGCAAAGGATTTGGAGGAACCTATGTGACTGCAAATGATATTGAAAAAATTGCAGCTTATATAAATACAGATCCAAAGAAATTTGTTTCAGACTACTGCCTTAAATCAGGGAGTAAGCTGGTGCTTGCACAGGGCGCTGACGGTTACTGTATCTTCTGGGATGATCTTTGCACCATACATCCGGTTAAACCACGCATGTGCAGGGCATGGCCGTTTATAGAAAGCGTGCTGACAGATATAACTAACTGGCGTATCATGGCTAATTCATGCCGGGGCATTAAAACAGATGTGCCTGATAATCTGGTGCAGGAATGTATCAGGTCGGTTCGCGAACATAATTCACTTACCTAAAACAATAGTAACGGTTCACAGTTTACGGTTGATCAAAACATAAAACCGTTATCTGTAAACCGACAACCGTAAACTGTTACATAATAATTGCCATGATAGGAATATTTGACTCAGGGATAGGCGGGTTAACGGTTGTAAAAGCAATAATGGAGAATCTCTTTGGTTATGATATCATATACTTCGGAGATACTGCCCGCACACCATACGGAACCAAAAGTTCTGAAACAGTTAAGAAATACGCTCTTGAAAACACCGAGTTTCTTTTAAGCAAGGGCGCAAAAATAATTGTAATAGCATGCAATACTGCTTCAAGTGTTGCCACGGAAAGTGTGGCTGAAAATTTCGATATTCCGATATTTGAAGTTATTACGCCGGCAGTTGAACTTTCAATCAATACTTCTCATAAACCATGTATTGGAATCATTGGAACCAGAGCAACAGTCAAAAGCGGTATATATGAAAAAAAAATAAAGGAAATGAATCCGCATGCAAGGGTTTACTCAAAAGCCTGCCCACTCCTTGTGCCTTTGGTTGAAGAAGGCTGGCTTAACAAACCTGAAACAAAAATGATTGTTAAAAAATATCTGCATCCATTGAAAGTCAGACAGATAGACACGCTTATTCTTGGCTGTACTCATTATCCTTTATTAAAAAACATTATTCAAAAAAAAATAGGTAAAAAGGTAAACGTCATTGACTCTTCTATTGCTGTTGCAAGCAATGTAAAGGCATTTTTGGAAAAGCATCAGGAAATTGACGCGCTGCTCAGTAAAAAAGGCAGGTGCGATTTTTTTGTATCAGATGTAACCGAACAGTTTGAAAAAACAGCAACAAGCATGTTTAAAAGAGATATTCATCTTGAACATGTTAAAATATAAGTAACGGTTTACGGTTTACAGTTATCGGTTCACGGTTTTTTTCTTGAATTCTCACAACTGAGCCTCTTGTTTTTATGTTTTGATCAACCGTGAACTGTGAACCGACAACCGTAAACTGTTACAAATATCATCTCGTTAATGCATAGTTCGGACCTGCAATCAAAAGATTGTTGGTAATTATAGATTGTATCTTCTCCATTTTGCTCCCAAAAAAAATGTTTCTTATTAAGCCGTGACCGTATGCCCCTAAAACCACAAGGGCATCATGCGGCACATCATAAATGTTTTCTTCAAACTTTCCTCTTTCAAACATATGCCACTCAGTCACATAATGATCCATTTCTTCCTCAAGATTTTCATTTTTTATTATCTCTTCATACGATTCCTTTGAGACATTTTCCATATGGGTATAAACACTCAGCGGCATTTCAGATGCTCTGCTTATACGAAATCCAAGCTTCAAAGCATTAACTGCATTTGCCGAACCACCAAAGAATACTGCAATACTTCGCCATTTTTTAAAAACAGGGCTGGTTATAAGAACCGGAAACCTTGCGGAATTTACAATACGTCTGACCCTCGGCCCTATGTAGCCAAGACCAATTTTTGAAGATAAATCGCTTATACTTCGAGGACAACACATAAAATCAAAATTTGTCGATATATCCGGAAGTGTTGATGCTGTAAAATTTTTTGGTTCCAGAAATCTTGCCTTAATTTTACCCTGGTCAAGCAGTTCCTTTGCATGTTTTAAAGCGGTTTCCGGTGAAGTCAGATAAGAGTTATCAAGATCAATCTGGACAACATCATTTTCAAAATACATCAAAAACTTTGTGAACTCGGGTATGTAAATAATCAGTGAGGCTCCGACTTTCTTGCAAAAGTATATAGATTGCAGCAAAGTCTCTCTTCCAAGAGGAGTATTCCTAAAAATATGAAATAGTTGAGCATCCATCACATCTCCTTATTTTGAGTGCCTAAAGAAAAGATAGTGCCTAAAGTGAGCTAAAGTGCCTAAAATGCCTAAAGTTGTGATACGCCTTCGGCGTGCTAATTGATAACATTAGAAACAGTTACACTTTTCTATGCATTAATGACTCAAGAAGCCTTTATATAAAATGGCAGAATACCTTAACTTTAGGCACTTTTTACTATCAAGTTGTTTATCATATAAAAATTACAGGTCTGTCTGAACCATCAATTCATTGCGATATTTATCCAATAGCGTAGCCTTAGAAATCATACCTAAAAATTTTCTGTTTGCAATTACCGGCATGGAAAAAAGCCGATTCACATCCATTTTACGTAGCACTTCAGACAAATCATCGTCAAGATATACAACTTTAACATCAGTATCCATTATCTGGCCCAAAACCACGGCATCGTACATCAGCGGATTGAAAAGATAGGGCCGTATATCATCCAGATGAATCATTCCTAAAAAATTATCGGTATTCTCATCCTCAACAGGAAAATAATTCCTGTGAGATTTTTTTATAATATTAATAAAATCCCTGAGCAGCATATTCTGTTTAACAATTATACAATCTTTCTCAAGCAGCTCCTGAACGCTCAGATCAGATAGAACTCTCGCATCTGTGCCCGGTCTTAAAAGCTGACCTTTTTCAACCAGCTCTTTCAGGTAAAAAGAAACAGGCTCAATATAATGGCAAAGTGTAGTAGAAATAACTGAGACTATAATAAGAGGAAGAATAACTTCATAACCTCCTGTGATTTCGATAATAAGAAAAAGTCCTGTTAGCGGAGCATGAAGCATTCCGCTGATAAGTCCCGCCATGCCTAATAAAGCAAAACAACCCTCATTTACCCATGGAACTGAAGGCCAAAGTAAAACAAGCCCTCGGTGATAAGTCAGACCCGCCAGGCTACCTATAACAAGGCAGGGAGCAAATATTCCGCCGGATCCTCCCCAGCCAAGAGTCAAAGAAGTCGCAAGAATTTTTGCAAAAACAGCCAGAGTAACAATACCAAGGCCCTGTGTATACGCCCCTTCTATCATTGTTCTGAGAGGATGATATCCCTCTCCAAGCACGATTGGAAGGAAAATACCGATTATTCCGACCGCACAACCTCCGGCAGCAGCGCGCACCCATATGGGAAAGGGAGCCTTTTTAGAAACTCCGTGCATTGACCTCAGAAGACGGGTAAGAAGTACAGACGCAACCGCCGAAATTATTGCCAAACCAATACAGGCAACAATATCTAAATGACCAATATGGAATAAACGATGGCTGAAAGCAATCTGGTTCCCCTGGAGTATTCTGCTTATTTCAGTGCCTGCAACAGAAGCAATTGCTATTGGAACAATATTTACAGCTTTCCACTCTCCAAGAATTACTTCAATAGAAAAGACCATCCCTGCAATGGGAGCATTGAAAATAGAAGATATTGCACCTGCAGCACCGCAGCCAACAATAGTAACACGCTGGCGGTCATTTAAAGAAAAAAGTTTTGCAATATTTGAACCAATAGCTGCTCCGCTCATAACCACAGGAGCCTCAGGGCCTGCTGAACCTCCACTGCCTATGGTAAGACAGCTTGATATCAGGCGAGAAAAACTTGAACGAAATCGCATCAGGCCGCCATAACGTGATACACTGTAAATCACTTCGGGCACGCCGTGTCCGGCGCCTTCTTTTACCATTTTGTCCAGGAAGAGCGCAGAAAGTGCCGCCCCAATTGCAGGCATAATAAATGACCACCAATAATGACGAAAATGATGGAGCCATTCAAACATCGCAATAAGCGACCGGTTAAGCGCAACAGCCGCCAGCCCGCTGCAGGTGCCTACAATAATGGCTATCAAAATGAGAAGAAGACGGTCGTCGAGGCGAAAAATGGTCCAGCTTGCAGGATGTCGCCAACGTCTTAAAATGCGCATGTTTTCAAATACCTAATTATGATCTGCCTTGTCGAGTAGATTTTCACTGTCAGCTATTTTCGATAAAAGTGAAGAACTATCCGGATATGTTCTTAAAAATTCGACAAATGAGTCATCGCGCACACAAAAAGCAAGCCTTGAAAGAAGATTTAAATGATTTTTTATAGATGTGCTTAATAGAATGAACATAACAAACACCGCTCTGTCATCAACGGCCTCAAAGTCTATCGGCTTTTCAAGAAAACACGTGGTTATTAAAGAATTATCTATTTCATCCGGCAGGGAGGCGCGTGGATGAGGGATAGCAACGCCCTTGCCTATGCCTGTTGATGTTAAAGCTTCTCTTTCGAGCAGCCTTTCATATAGCCCTTGCTTATTTATTGCCGGAACAGGAAGTTTATCCACTGCCGACTTAAGAACTGATTCAACATCATCGCCCTTAATATCATGAAAAACTCCCCCAAATTGCATTGCAGGCAGAAGGTTTGTCAACCCTAAGTTCCGTTCTTTTTTTCTTTCCTCATTTGGCAAAGAAAATCGCAGGCCGTGATTAAATGCCCATTTTTCAAGAATCGACTCTTTAAATATACAACCATTTCCGCTTCTATGTATCGGTATTCTGCCCTGACGTATCCAACGATCAACAGTGCTAACAGGAAGATCAAGGCACCTTGCCATATCGTTTAAATTAAGTTTCATATTACAAATAAAAGGATAAAACTGATCATATTAATTAATTAACAAAAATTACATGTTGAATAAATTAGAGATATTTATCCTTCATTTCAAAAATGTCAAGTTTAATAAGGAACGTGGACGAATTAACTTCCTCAAGTAGGCGCACAGATTTGGGTCGAATTTGTTCGATCTCAGATCACAAAAGTTGAAGGAATAGCGAGCTATTTCAATATTTTTGTGATTTGAGACCGGACAAAGGCGGCCTGAAGCTGTGATGTATAGTTGGGGAAGTTATTTCGTCCACGTTCCTTAT
>JAUWFS010000227.1:0-4798 GCA_030606805.1 Deltaproteobacteria bacterium | reverse complement strand
GTTTAATTTGAATAGCTTTTAAAAAAAAAGCATTGGCTTTATTCAATTGACCCAGCCTGGCCAGTATTATCCCTGCTTCATTATAAACTTCTGCAAAATCAGGATTAAGTTTTATTGCTTCTGAAAAATGATTCAAAGCTTTATTAACTTTGTCTTGTTTAATTAATATACGCCCAAGTTTATAGTGAGTATCCCAATCCTCGGGATTAAATAATAGAACTTTATTGTAATGAGATAAAGCTTCATCAGTACGTCCCTGATTAAAAAGGAAATTTGCCAAGTTTTTGCGCGTACATTCATCTTCGGGATTTATTCTGATGGCTTCTCTGTAATGAGATAAAGCTTCTTCGAACTTACCCTGTGTTAATAAGACAGTCGCCAGATTGTTATGAGCTGTGGCATAATCCGGATGTATATTCACTGCTTCATTAAAATGATAAATTGCTTCTTTAAGCTCTCCCTTACGGGAGAGAGCGGCTCCTAAATTATTGTGAGCCATTGCAAATTCAGGCCTTATCTTAATAGCTTTATTATACTGTAAAACAGCCTCCTCAAGTCTGCCCTGCTGATCCAGTGCATGTCCAAATATATAATGAGCCATGCTGTTATTATACGTTACATTTATAGCGTGTTTTAATAGGGTTGTACTGTTCTGCCACTTCTGGACCTGGAAACAGGTGCATACCATGAATGAAGCAATCACTATGCCTGCAAGCAGCGCAAGCAGGGTCTTTTGATTCTGCCATCGGGAAAAAATATCCGCCATACCCCATGCAACAATAATAAAAATTCCGATGAAAGAGATATATGTATATCTGTCAGCCATGCTCTGGTTGCCCACCTGGACCAGTCCGATCACAGGAACAAGGGTCCCAAGATACCATAGCCAGCCGGTAACAAGATATGGAAAACTTCGCGCCGATTTTATGAACAGCAGTGCTATACAGATCAGAACCAGCACAGATAAAGTAATTTGCCATATTATAGAAATAGAGGGGTATGGATAAATAAGTGCAAGGTTTTGAGGCCAGATTGCTTTACCTAAATAGCTAAGATAGGAAAATAAAGCGTTTACAATTCTTAGGTCCATTGGAACGGCTTCAAGTGATTTTATTGCTCCTCCATGCTGCTGTACAAAGAAGGTTACAAAGCTTGACACCGCCGTAAGCACAAAAAGCGGGAGCTTTTCCAGGACAAGAGATGTAAGGGTTTTATAGCTAAAGTTATTACTTTCTTTTGTTGTTGATTGAAGCCTTGAAAGCGGCCAGAAATCCAGCAGAAGCAATACAAACGGCAGAGTAACAAGCATTGGTTTTGACATAAGGCCGAGAATGAAAAAAAGGATTAAAAGAAAATAACGTTTCTTTTCCGGCTGTCTTACATAACGCACGTATGCCCACATGCTGAGAATCCAGAAAAAAGTACTCAGTACATCTTTTCGTTCTGCAACCCACGCAACTGATTCCACATGCAGGGGATGCAGGGCGAATAGAGCAGCTACAAAAGCGCTTTGCCACAGGGCGCCCGTCATCATTTTAAATACCAGGAAGAGTAAAATAGAATTGAGAATATGAAATTGTAAATTGGTCAAATGATGGCCTATGGGATTTAAGCCGTAGATATCAATATCCAGCATGTGGGACAGCCAGGTAAGAGGGTGCCAGTTGGCTGCATGGCCGGTTGTAAATGCCCATTTTATGCTTTCTTTCGTAAAGCCTGCCTGAACATGCGGGTTTTCAGTTACATAAAGCCCGTCATCATAGTTAATAAATTCGTGGCTTGTTATCTGCCAGTACACAGAAAGTGTAACAATAAAAAGAAACAAGCAAATGCAAGAGGATATATATTTTTCACTTAAAAGTTTAGTTTTCATTTTCCGATAGATTTTTATCCTTATCCAACATCTTATTTATTAATAAACGATTTGTAAGGAATTCTTTATTATCAGGATTGATTTTCCCTGCTTTATAAAAAAACTTTTTAGCTGTTTTCAGTTGTCCCATCAAAACAAGTATTTTCCCAGCTTCATTATAAGCCTCGGCATGATCAGGATTAATTTTGATTACTTCGTTAAATTGCTTCAAAGCTTCAATAATTTTTCCCTGTCCCGCAAATATAATTCCAAGGTTGAAATATGCACCAGCGTGTTTGGGTTCTATTCTTATTGCTTCATTATAATGAAAAACCGCTTTGTCGGGCTTTCCTTTGGTAAATAGTAAATTAGCAAGATTATTATGAGCATCTGCGTGGTCTGGATTTATTCGAAGCGTTTCTTCATAATGAAAAAGAGCTGCTTCGAATTGTCCTTTTTGATATAACATGTTTCCCAACTGGTAATGAGAATCAAAATCTTTAGGATTAATTCTGAGCGCTTCTTTATAATATAAAATAGCGTCATCTGTATTTCCGCTATAAAATAGCGCTGCTGCAAGGTTTTTAAGCGTTGCAGGCATGTTAGGTTTTATTTTTAAGGCAGCCTTATAATGAAAAATAGCCTCATGGGGTTTGCCGGCAGCAAAGAAAACTGTTCCTAAATTGTTGTGAGCCACTAAATTATCATCTGTTACCTTAATAGCTTGTTTAAATAACTCAATACTGTTTTTCCAGTGAGCTGTCTGGAAATAACTGCTTATTGACATGACTGATAAAATTGTTACTGCCGATATAACAAGGATAGGCTTTCTATGACGCAATTTTTTCAGAAGATCTGGAATGCCCCACGCAACTATGATAAAAAGACCAGTTAAGGGAATATATGTATACCGATCAGCCATGGCTTGATCCCCGACTTGAACCATTCCGATGACAGGTGTTAGAGTAACTAAGAACCAAAATAATCCAAAAGCAATATAGGGGTACTGCTTTGTCTTACGCAAAGCAAAGAAGGAGACACATGCGATCAAAAAAGCAGCTCCATAAGCATGCCATAATGATAATGTATTGCCAGGATGAGGATAAAA
This sequence comes from Deltaproteobacteria bacterium, assembly GCA_030606805.1. Taxonomy (GTDB): domain Bacteria; phylum Desulfobacterota; class Desulfobacteria; order Desulfobacterales; family ETH-SRB1; genus B13-G4. The sequence continues at coordinate 1,838 of JAUWFS010000227.1, read as the reverse complement.
CACAGCGAGTTTTTGAGGCCAAATTGTTTTTGCTGCATAGCTGATATAGGATATAAAAGCATTTGCTGCACGTGTTTTTAAAGAAAAGATTTCAAGAGATTTTAAAGCGATACTTTGCTGGGCCATAAAGGTTAAAACAGATGAAATTACTACTGGAATAAAAAGAGGAATTTTTTCCCAGATAATGCGAGAGATATTTGCAAGACGTCCAAGCGGCCAAAAATCCAGAAGTAGCAATACAAACGGCAGGGTAACAAGCATGGGTTTTGCCATAAGCCCCAGTGACAATAATATTAATACCAGAAAATATCTAAAGGCATTTCTTTTTTTTACATACCTGATATAAGCCAAAATTGTCAACATCCCAAAAAATGTACTTAAAACATCTTTTCGTTCCGCAATCCATGCTACTGATTCAACATGAAGTGGATGCAAAGCAAAAAGAGCTGCCACAAAAGCGCTTTTCCAGAGCGCTCCGGTCATCTGTTGCAAAATGAAAAAAAGTAGAAGTGTGTTGGCTGTGTGGAGCTGTAGATTGGTCCAATGGTGTCCCATTGGATTCAATCCATAAATCTCACAATCCAGCATATGGGAGAGCCAGGTAATTGGGTGCCAGTTAGACGCATGAAAAGTAGTGAAAGCCCATGCAATGCCTTTATAAGTTAAACCATCCTGCGTCTTGGAGTTTTCGGTGACATATATAGAGTCATCAAAGGCAACAAAATCAAAATGCATAATTTGCCAGTAGGTAAGGAGGCTTGCTAACACTAAAAAAAAACAGATAAGCAGCTTTATTTGGTTATATTGAAGTTTGAAATAATTATCTTTCAATGTCTGACGGTTGCGCCTCAATATTTAATGATTTATTTATCAGTTGAAGATGTTCAATTGCTTCTGAATATTTTGGATTGATTTGAATAGCTTTTATAATAAATTTGCTTGCTTCTTTCAATTTTCCCTGTTGCACCAATATTAGTCCAATTTGATGGTATGCTTGCGTATGTTCAGAATTGATTTTAATTACTTCTGCAAAATGAGACAGAGCCTCTCTATTTTTTTTCTGATTTAGTAATAAGCATCCAAAGTTATAATGCGCATCAGCATATTCAGGATCTTTTTTTATGGCTGATTCATAATGAAAAATGGCTTTTTCAAGATTGCCCTGGGCAACCAGTGCGATTGCAAGATTATTATGTGTGATAGCAAGTTTGGGATCTATCAAGAGCGCTTTTGTATAATGATTTACTGCTTTTTCAAGCTTACCCTGGGCTGTCAGGACATTTGCAATATGATTGTGAATTCCTGCACATTCGGGGGCTATTTTAAGCGCTTCTGAGTAATAAAATAAAGCCTTTTCATACTTTCCAAGCTGAAACAAAGCTATCCCAAGATTATCAAGCGCTATTAAGTAATCAGGTTTAATTTCTAAAGCTTTCTTATAATAAAAAACAGCCTTTTCTGCTTTACCATCACGCATTAGAGCTAATCCAAGATTATTGTAAGCCAGCCAGTTATAATTTGTTACTTTAGTGGCATTTTCAAAAATAGCAGCGCTGTTTTCCCAATGTTTTATCTGAAAATAACTACGCGTTGAAAAGACGGAAATAAGTATTATGGCGAATACGGCAAGGATAATCTTGTTAGACTGCCATTTTTTCAGAAGATCCGGCATTCCCCACGCTACAATGATAAAAAGTCCTATTAAGGGAATATATGTATATCGGTCTGCCATCCCCTGGGCGCCTACCTGCAAAAGACCGATGACCGGCACAAGGGTTCCAAGGTACCAAAACCATCCAACTGTCACATATTTATACTGAGTTAACATACATATTTCT
>JAUWFS010000202.1:0-6030 GCA_030606805.1 Deltaproteobacteria bacterium | reverse complement strand
GGGTCGAATTTGTTCGATCTCAGATCACAAAAGTTGAAGGAATAGCGAGCTATTTCAATATTTTTGTGATTTGAGACCGGACAAAGGCGGCCTGAAGCTGTGATGTATAGTTGGGGAAGTTATTTCGTCCACGTTCCTTATAAAAATGGGAGGAACTGGAAATGGATGAAAATAGAGGGGTAACGGTTACTGACATTCAAATGCCTTTCGGTTCAATGGTTATCTTTATGATAAAATGGGCTATTGCGTCAATACCGGCAGCGATAATTTTATTTCTAATTGCTTCTGTTTTTGCTGTAGTTTTTGGTGGTATTTTTAGTGGTATGACTGGCCTAATGCGATAATTAAACTCGATAAAGACGAACCAAGGCCAAACAAGTCATTTGAGTCTGACGCCTAATATCTCGCTGTTTTGGAAGTTATTGCTTTCAATTTATATCTTTCGATATTGAGCGTTTCCGGTACCTGACAAAATCAAATTGTTTTTGTAAAGTTTTTACTGGTGAGCGGTACAGCTTCAAGATTAAGTACCGGTTCCAGGTCTTTGTTCCGAAGCGTCAAATCTTGCCCTGGGCAATAATGCGGATTATCCGTAGCGCTCTGACCTGCTTAAGCGTACTGCTCACCACTTTTCCACACAAAGCTACCTGACAACAGCCCCAGCATGTCGATTTGCCAAAAGTCAGCCCCAAAATTTGACAAATGTTGTGATATCAATTACATATTTATAATCAAATCGACTGGTTTATCGAGCGTAGGTCTTGGCAAGGTATGTGAACTTCAAAACTGCCGGGGAGATAGCCTTCAATGTGGTTATCCGGTTTTCTGTTTTAATATACAAATTGTTGAGATATACAGTTAGAAAAACTGGTTTTTTACTAATTTCAGAACTCCTTACTTGGAGGAAATATAGGTGACACCTTCGATTCTCCTTGGATAGCCTTTTGAGTTCAGCGGTATCAGGAAATATTTTCGAATATTTATTATTTTACGCATAATATCACGCAATTATTATTTTTGTGTTACTTTTTTTCCTGACACCTTTCGCCCAGAAAAGTGTCTGTTTGATTTTCCTGGTCCCAGATTATAGTAAGTGGTATAATCAACTGAAGTTAAAGAGAATTATAGGATTTATCTTGAGAACGAGTCAAGAGTTCTGAATTTTTGGGAATAGTCAGAAACTATATAATAACTGGATAGGGCGTAGGAGAATTAAAAGATTATGTATCTCCCCAGTCATTCTGTTATAATGTCATGACTTTTTATTCGGCAAAATCGCACGATAATACCCTTAGCAGTGGTTTTATCGTGCAAAATTACCCTATTTTTCTTTCTCGCAGGCAATAATGCACGAAAACAAATCGGGCTTTTAGGCCCGCTACATCAAAGTTAGGGGAATATAAATCTATGCATAGGAGGGGAAACCATGTCCGTTGTATCAAACAAGTATCGAGGAACGAAGGAGTATCATTTGATTTATTCTGAATTAATCACAGCATCAAGATACAGAGGTACCATTACATATCAGGAAATAGCCCAGATTATTGGTCTCCCATTAAAGGGTAGTTACATGGGAGCTGAAATCGGTCACCTTTTGGGCGAAATTTCAGAAGATGAGCTTAATGCTGGTCGCCCTATGCTTAGTTCTATTGCTGTTAACGTACAAGGGTCCCTTGGTGCTGGGTTTTTTAACCTTGCACGATCTCTCGGGAAGCTTGCTGAAGAATCGAAAGAGGCTGAAAATGATTTCTGGGAGGAGGAGAGCGAGGCTGTTTATGAGACGTGGAAAGTCGTACTTAAGGAATAGTGACATGAGAACAAATTGGTTCTCCAGCTAACCATGCTTTTGCAGCCGTCAGCTATCCGCTGCGGCTGAAGAGCGAAAACCTTTAGAGGAGATTCAAAAATGGTTAACAAAGCCTGTGTGTTCCTACTATTGATGATTCTATTGGGCTGTTTGAATATTGAGGATTCTGTGGCAAATGACGACAAGGCTATACAAGAAGGCATTCAGGCCAAAGAAATAAATATGGCTTTTGATGCTCCATCAGTTTTGTTTATAAATGACATAAATAAGATAATGCAAATATATAATGACATAAAAATTGATGAAATGCCATATGAGCCAACTGAAATTCAGAAGAAATTGCTTGGCGAAGATCAGTTCTGGCCAAGAACAATAGTTTATAGGAAGAACTCGACGCAAATGTACATAACTTTCTCAAAGGTTGGCAAAATCACAGAGGTGTTTATTTCAGATAATACATATGGAAGAAGTAAAGAAGACATAATGAAGCTGGGTAATATAAAACCCCATAGTAATGAGTATCGGGTCCAGATCCAAAATTGGCTCAACCCTGAATATGCCAAAAAGAAAGGTTGCGCAGAAATTGCGGGAGTAAGGATCACCCCGAAGAAAAGGTAAAGGTCTAGCACATCCAAGGGATGCGGTAACCGCGAGCCGCTGATGTTTTTCGATAAGCACAAATTTACATAGGAGGGATTACTCAATGAAAAGGCTACTTGGAGCTATTATTTTTAGTCTCTTTTTAACTTCCCCCGTATTTTCCGGTGATCGGATCGAGCTTACAGATGGGCAACTTAACCTGCTATCTAAACTTCAGAATCAGGGATTACTGTCTGTTGAGCCTAATCTTAATAAGGCCTTTATTGACCCTGGTTTATGGCGCAGTATGAAATATTCGCTAAAGGAAGACTTTGCAGCAACGTTGGCAATATACTGCGGGAACAAGAAAGGAACTCAATTATATTGGGTCGATGTCTATGACCAATACTCTGGCAAAAAGTTGGGTAAGTATAGTCGATCATGGGGTTTTAAAGTCTATTAGTCGAACAGCGGCCTGACCTTTCAGTTCATCTGACAGGTGTCTCGCTACGCTTCACACCGGCCGGTGACTTTATCATTAAGTATAGATCTCTGCTATAAATCAAACATTCAGCCTTATTCACAACCAGTTGCGATAGTTATATAATATCTATTAAACTTTATGGGGGGAGAATGTTGATCTTTCACCGAGAATTGCTGGGATATGTGCTTGTTGCTTGACATCACAATATGATCTGATAGAATAATAATTATGTTATCCGATCGTATAAATAAACTCCTCGACCGTATTGATTTTGGAAAAAATATTATAGATTCGCACTGGCCTTTTCCTGATGTCGTTCTATCACGTCTACATCATAATTTTACCATTGAATGGACTTACAATTCAAATGCAATTGAAGGAAACACGCTCACCTTAAAAGAAACCCTTCTGGTTCTCGAAGATGGTTTAACCATTGGAAAAAAATCATTAAAAGAATACCTGGAAGCTATTAATCATAAAAAAGCAATCATTTTTGTAGAGGAGCTGGCATCAGCGTCTCACGAAATAACAGAGAGAAATATAAAAGAGATTCATTCCCTGATACTGAAAGAAATCGACAATGATTATACCGGGCGTTACCGGGATATCCAGGTAAGAATCAGCGGATCGAGTCATACCCCCCCCGACCCTTTGCTTGTTCAGGAACTTATGGAACGATTTGCCGTAACATGGCTTGCCAATCAAGAAAAACATCCTGTTATCCAGGCGGCCATGGCTCATTATGAACTTGTCTCCATACACCCTTTTGTTGATGGAAACGGGAGAACAGCAAGACTTTTAATGAATTTAATTTTAATGAAGCACGGGTATTTCCCCGCCGTAATTTTAAAAAATGACAGAAAAAAATATTATGATACTCTTGAAAAAGGGCATCACGGAAAAACTGATGACTTCATTTTTTTTGTCGGCAGAGCCCTTGAGCGAACAATAAATCTATATTTAGAAGCTATTCCATATGTTAAAACCAGCTTTCTTACCTTAGCTGAAGCAGCAAGGATGTCTCCTTATTCAAAGGATTATTTGAATATCCTGGCCAGGCGAGGGTCAATCCCAGCATTTAAATTAAAACGCAACTGGCTGGTGTCAAAGGAAGCTCTGAAAAGCTATATCAGGTCGCATAAAAAGTGAGCAGACGAAAACAACTATAGATACACACTCCTTTCTTTACGATCCAATTTTTGACTCTGACCGGACGGAAGTCTATGAAAACGTTCTTAATTTGCCATCGCGGGGCCCTTGGTGATTTTATACTTACATGGCCCGCTATTAACTGTTTACGAAAAATTTTGCCGGATTACCTTTTTAAAGGTATTGGCCGCCCGGAATATATGCGTTTAGCCATTAATATCGGCCTGCTTGATTCATTCATAGACATGGATTCTTCAAAATTGCTTGATCTATTCAATGGAAAAGCAATTCCTCCGGAAATAGGCCATCCAGCCGGCGCCGTACTCTGGCTGTCATCCGGACAGGATGTCGTTAATCTTCTAAAAAAATATGCTTCGCTGCCGGTTGCATCAATTGCCCCATTTCCAGCCAGGCGGATGCATGTAGCACTTTATCACTGTCAATCCATGCAATCCCACTTTCCTGTTAATATTCCTAAAAACCTTTCTGATTGTTTTCCTCCAAGGACAAAAAAAGGTAATTATGCTCTGATTCATCCTGGAAGCGGAAGCCCTGCAAAAAACTATTCGCCCCGATTTTATCTTGCTCTTGCTGATGAATTGCAACGATTTGGATATAAAAAGATAGGGTTTATCGCAGGACCTGCAGAAAAAACAACCATCATGCATGAAGATTTTACAGGCAGATGGGTAGAATGGCCGGAAAATGTTGAAAGACTGGCCAACCTGCTTGCCGATGCATCACTCTATATTGGAAATGACTCCGGTGTAAGTCATCTCGCAGGAATTCTTGGGGTGCCGGCAATTGTTTTTTATAAAACCACTGATCCGGAAGTCTGGGGAGTTCTGGGCAGAAAGGTGGCCCACATTAAAGCCGGTAATGAAAAATCCGCTTTGAATAAAGTTCTAAAGCTTCTATCATCAAAAATATACATTCTTGACAATTAAAACTCAGATGTGTTTTTAATTTAATAAAGGCAAAAACTTTCCGATTTCTAAAATAATTCACCACGGAAAGTATACCTCGGAAGGTTGCAAATTGCGTTTTTTTCGGTGAGCAATGAGCATCAAGAGCAAGGCGCGAAGGTGCGGAATAGTAGGGGCACGATGCATCGTGCCCCTACCATCTGCCTGAGCAACGCAGTTATTGGTGTTCATGGCCAGCGAAAAACCGCAATTTGTGGCCTTTCGAGGTATATATAAAGAACTTGGTTCTGGTTATAATGTTGAGAAGAGTATTTTGATAATTCAGTGTAATTCCGTGAAAATCCGTGGTGAACTTTTACACATAAAGGAAAATACATGAATAAATTGTCTGTAAGGACCTGCGTATCAACTTCTGGTGAATTTGTTTACGGCATTCACAAGCCCGATTACACGGTTGTCAATCTCAGGGAAAGAGATCACATTACAACTCTTGGACATATTAACGGCAAAACCGCTGTTGAGAACAAAATTAACTTTCCTGCAAATGATGTAACAATTGATAACGCAGACTGGGTATTCGAAATCTCCAACTCCTTTTCTTTTATGGGTGCAACTTTTATATTAAAGTCAAGCGCTGATAAAAGAATAGAAAATGCGAATCCTTTCGAAATTATTAACAAACACAAATCCTCGAAATTAAAAACCGGTATAAATGAGTTCGAAGACAATAACCCGCTGACTATATCATTGGGCAGAACGTCCACAGACGCAGATTTGCTTATAGAGTTAGCCAAAAAGTCGTGCTTGTTTGAGTTTGATTCCAATGGAGAGCCTGCCGGTATTCAATATGAAAAGACAAAAAATGGAGAAATTCGACAGGCAATTAAAAACCGCCATCTGTTTGAAATCGTATCCAACAATCCTTTTTTACCTGATACTTATAAGCAGGCAATGGTACTTATCCCCGGCATCCAGGGCCCCAATAAAATTGTGGGAGAGTATAAAAAGTCTGCCGGCACTCACATCTGGGAATATCTGAGAGGAAACAGCTATATCCCATGGGGACATTATGCGGCAAACATGGC
>JAUWFS010000152.1:0-8504 GCA_030606805.1 Deltaproteobacteria bacterium | reverse complement strand
ATTGAGCATAACTGGTAAATTGGTGATTATCACCGTATACAAAATATGAGGCAAAAAAATGATTTGTGATATTTGTGGACAAGAAGGGGCTAACATTCGCCATGTCACCCGGAGTTATGGCAAGAAAACTAATTTACTTATCATCGAGAATGTTCCTGTCATCAGTTGCCCTCATTGCAGGGATAGCTATTTAACAGCAGATACATTACATGAGATTGAACGTATCAAATTGCACCGAAAAAGTTTCGCGAAAAAGCGTCCTATACCGGTAGCAGCCTTTAGGAATATCTCTACAAAACATCAAGATGTGCTAATCGGGTAGCTGAGGGGACAATTGTTGGGTTGGCAAAAAAGGTAAATTTAGCTCAAGCTACAGTAAGCCAAGCGGTTTCGAGAGGAAAGAAAATTGCAGAAAAGCAAGGTTTGAACCTTATGGAGCAAGTAAACCAATAATCCAATGGATGTCCCCAATTTATCCTATCGTCCCCAATTTATCCTCTAAATAGACTATACTACGGACTTGTTTTCCTCCAATAATGAAACTTGTAACATAGTAAGATGTTAAAAAATTTAAAAAAGGTATATATTTGAAACATAGCTACCTCCATAAAGAACCTGTGACTACCGCATTACTTCTTGCAGCCGGAATAGGCAGCCGCCTTTATCCTTTATCGCAAAATGCCCCTAAATGTTTAACGTTAGTCAGTGGCGTATCGATACTCGAACGTTTGGTCTCAAATCTGAGTCTACATGGTTTCAAACGTCTAGTCGTGGTTACAGGGTATCTGAAAAATTGCATTAAGAATTTTCTGGGAACTCGGATAGGTGACATCGTAATTGATTACATTTTTAGTCCGCCATACAAGACGACCAATAATATCTATTCTCTCTGGATGACACGTAAAATAATTAATGAACCATTTCTGCTCCTCGAAAGTGATCTTGTTTTTGATGAATCACTTCTGGATGCCATGATGTATCCTGACAGAATAGCCGTCGCAAAAATGCAGCCATGGATGAATGGGACATGTGTTACAATCAATCAATCTCACCATGTTAACGCATTTTTGGCAGCCAACGCAGACTCCTTTGGTCAGATCAAATACAAGACCGTTAATATTTACAGCATTTCACTTAACTCCTGGAATGAAATTGTAAAAAGATTAGATAAACATATTTCAGATGGCAAAGTAAATAACTATTACGAAACTATATTTGCGGAAATGATTGCTGGTGGCAGCCTCTCTCTTGAAATTGTCTCTTTTGATGGCAAGCCATGGTATGAAATAGACACTATTGAAGATCTGGCAGAGGCGGAAAAACTAATCTTATCAGACGATTATACGACCACGAAAACGGTTACTCTTTCACATCACGATTTTTTGCTCAATGCTGTAACATCTCCCCGGGAAACGATAGGAATCTTAAATGCCACAAAATAATTATAAGACTCAATCCGAAAAGTATAAATTCATTTCCGGCCAACATGGTGGTTACTATCGACATGATTTTATAGATCATGCTTATCTTTATAATCTCTATTTCCCGCCAGAGGCTGTTTTCACAAACTTTAAAGATCAAATTCACGACCTTGTTCTGAATTATCCAGTGGCCCAAGATGCCTTGGCCGGGCTTGTTGGTAAAATAATTGACCAACCAGCAGAAAGAATTGTTGTGGGCAACGGAGCTGCTGAATTAATAAAAATAGTATCCGGTCATATATCAGGCAAGCTAATTGTTCCCGTGCCTTCTTTTAATGAATATGCCAATGCTGCGCCTTCAGGCCAAGTAGTCGAATTTCCGCTTGAGTTCCCCTCTTTCCAACTGGATGTATATAAATTTGCTACGGAAGCAATCAGAATAAAAGCTGATATAGCTGTTGTAGTAACGCCTAACAATCCAACATCCTTGTTGATTTCCAAGCCCGAACTCATTCGTCTTGCAAAAAAACTTGAAACTAATAACTGCATGCTGATTATTGACGAATCTTTTTTAGATTTTGTAGAGAATCCTGATCTGATTAGCATGGAACAAGAAATCGAAAAGCACCAAAATGTAACAATTTTCAAAAGCATGAGCAAAGCCTACGGTATCTGTGGACTTAGGATCGGGTATATGCTGACTGCAAATTCAAAATTTGCAGAAGCTGTGAGAGCTGGTGTGCATATCTGGAATATTAATGGGTTTGCAGAAGAGTTTTTACGGCTTTTACCAGATTACAAACAAGAATTTATTGCAAGCTGTAAACAAGTGCGAACCGACAGAGATAGCCTGTATAAAAAACTTTGCGACATTGAAGGCATGACTGTTTTTAAACCTGATGCCAACTTTATTTTCTGTCGCCTACCTGATTATGCGCAAAGTGCTCCAGAAATCACGAAAAAATTATTTATTGAACATAATATGTACATAAAGGACTGTGTGGACAAAACTCAACCGGATTCTGACCGTTATATCCGGATTGCCAGCCGTACAGAAGCAGAGAATTGTAAATTAGTTGAAGCATTAATTGATGTAATGGACTTAAAAAACTAAAGAAGCATAAAAATAATGACAAATTCCAAACCTCAACAACCAGATCAACCCACAATGCTTTCTTTTGCCGGGGATCTTCCCAATATCTGTTCGCTTGCAGGCCTGTTATGTGCGGTGATTGGTATTTACTACGCTATTTTGGGCAATTTTCCTGTTGCGATAATTGGAGTTCTGTGGGCTGTTTTATTTGACTGGGCTGATGGAATCATTGCTCGCCAAATGACGGGGCGAACAGATCACCATCGAGCCTTTGGGGGCCAGCTTGATTCACTGATAGATATTGTAAGTTTTGGAGTATTCCCTGCTATTTTTCTCTTAAGCTATGGTAAGTTCAGTCCATGGTTCCTACCAGGAGCATTTCTTATTGTCGCCACCAGCGCTATACGATTGAGTTATTTCAACATTTTCGGCCTGATTGACGATAAAACTTACATGGGGCTGGCATTAGACAACAATGTTATTATTCTTGCTTTTGTGTTTTTGTTTGAAGGCTTTATTAATCACACAGTTTTTTCAATAATCCTTTATGCACTATTGATGGTATTTCTGGTGCTTAATTTAGCCCCTGTACGAACGCCTAAATTTGCCGGCAAATGGTTTTATGTTCTTATAATCTACACCTTGGTATTGACAGTTATCTACGGTTGGATACAGTGGAACAGAGTTTAACAAAATTATAATATAATTGTAATCAATCCGAGAAAGTATATAAACAAATATCAACCACTCAGGAAATGTATATCGAGTAATGACAAAGAGTTAATAATTTACGGGACAGATAATTTTTCACAATTCCCGCGACGTGACGCATCTGTAAGTTCAAAATGTGACAGAGCGCTCCCTGTAGCTTGCCAGGATGATCTGGTGGTTTTACGCGGAAAACTGGACTTCGAGTATCACAACTGGCTGCATTCACATGGTCTGGGACCAGACCATGTTGTCCAATATAAGGCTCAGTCAAGAGAGATGACTCTCTCGAAACTTATCGTAAACAATCCCGAACCAATCAAAAAGATAATTCAAAAGACCGGCAGGAAACCGGTGTACGTTCCATGGTTTTCAGGGCATATGGAAACTGAAGCCGCAGAAGCTCTTGGCGCTGACCTTTTCGGTGCAACTGAATCTGCAACATTAAAATATAATGACAAGGCTTCTTTTAAGACTATATGCCGCCAATTGGGCATACCTGTTGTTGAAGGCAATTTATTTGAAATCTACCCTGAAAACAGTGAAAATTGCCTTGAAATGAAAGAGATTATTAACAGCTATCTATCAAAACACAAAACTGTAATTATCCGCGGCACTCTGGGTGAAGCCGGTATGTCGTTATACAAAACAGAAGGCAATGATATTTCTAAATTGTATCGACAAATAGCAAATAGCGGCGAAAAGGTGGTTATCATTGAGCCCTTCCTGAATGTTGTTTCTTCTCCCAACGATCAATGGGCAATCGGTAGGGACGGAAAAATAACCCCTCTTGGAATGCGGGATCAAATATGCGAAAGGGGCATGGTACATATAGGTACACTTCTAGGAGAAAAAACCTCACCAGATATTTCAAATTACATAACAGATTAGTAGTGTCCTGTTAAATATCGAACAATTTTAATTGGATATGGTTACTAGTAATTTGATTTCTGTAATCACTTTGCGTGAGCACCTGTAAAATGGGCTTTTTCTCAAAAAGAGTTGTACTTAAAATCTGTAAAATTGTGTAGAGACTCAGGTCGATTTGCATCCGTTTTTTCATGATTGCCACCAAAACATATACGGATATGGCGATCCAGATCTGAGTCTTAACTGCGTTCTCAGTGGTTCCGTAAAATGCTTTGATTCTCAGATGCTGTTTTATCCACTTAAAGAATATCTCAACTTGCCAGCGATAACGGTAAAGTTCAGCGATTGTCAATGCAGGAAAGGAAAACTGGTTTGTGAAAAAGTTTAAACTTCTTCCAGTTTCAATGTCAAAATATTTTACACGGCGAAGCTTTTCGGGATACGCCTTTTTTGAATAAAAGCCAGATAGCAAAATGATCTGATCGCATCTGACACCCGTAGATTTTTCAACTTTGTTGGAATATAATCTGCGAAAACTCGTATTGGTTTTCTTTCGGATTACAAAGTATGCCGAGCATTGATGCATCTTGTAAAGACGTTCAAAATCCAAATAGGCGCGGTCCATAACATATATTGAACCAGGCTCTGGAATAAGTTTGTCAAGAATGTTAACATCATGTACCTTGGCATCAGTTATATCTATAAAAGATGGGATGTTACCGCGCAAGTCAAGTAAGGTATGCAGTTTGATACCTGCTTTGGTGGTTCGAAATCTGGCCCATGGAAAAACCGAAAGGCATAAATCGATTGTTGATGCATCAAGCGCATATACAGTTTCTTTTAGTTCAAGGCCGAAGTCTTCGCCTGCATACAACTGACGCGCCTGGTCAATCAGCTGTAAGGCAAAATCGCTGTAGATTCGCCAATCCCTTTTTTCATTGGCATCGGCAAGAGTGCTGCGAGAGATATTACCACTAATTCCCATGTGATAAATTTTCTCTTTCATCGCACGCAGGCAGCACTCGATATCACGCAGGCTTTCGCGGTAAGTGAGTTGAGCAAACGCCATACACATAAATTGGTCCAAACATGTAAAGGTTCGGACACCCTTGTTACCGTTATATCGATTAACGCATTGCCGAAATTTGTGCATTGGTAAAAAATCTAGAATCTGTGAAAAAACGGTACGACCCTGATACATTGGAGGCATCCTTTCGTATTAAATTTAACGAAAGGATTATGCCCCTAAAAATCGAATTTCAAGTCGATAACAGTTAAAATGCTTATTATTTATATCTATTACAGGCGGTTATAGAGCTTTTAAAAAAATAAACCGGACAGCAGTGACTTTATGACGGCAATAAATTAAGTTCTGTTTTTCCTTTTAACTGTGATGCATTACCAGAAACAGGCAATTTTGCCGTTATACTCTTAGCCCAGAACTTGGATCAGATTTTATATCTGAAAGAATCATTGAAAGGAATGGGAGTTAAAAGGGACTGAGTAAACCTATACATCAAGGAATTGACATAGAGAGCATTCATAGTCAGAAGATAACAAATCAATGAACCGGAAAACAAAAACAAGTTAACCTCTGCGCTCCGCGGCGGTGAACCAATACGGCAAACCTACCGGTATAACTGTGCGTAATTGCTGGATTCCCGCTTTCGCGGGAATGACACATGGGGCGGGAATGACAAAAGCGTGTGTTTTTGACTTTTTACAAGTTCATCAAATTTGTTTGTTCGCTTAAAAAATCTTGTTTATCTTTGCCTGTCCGCCTGGAGGATTATCCTGTCAGAATTTTTTCAAAGGGCTACAATGCTTCCGGTGATATTGCCGGATGGGCTTTTAAGTATTCCAGCCTGTTTAGCCCGTTAATATAAGCCTTTGCGCTGGCAGTAATTATGTCAGGGTCAGCCCCTCTGCCAAGGGCAATAAGCCCGTCTTCATTTAAGCGCACAGTTACCTCGCCCTGTGCATCTGTGCCGCCGGTCAGGGCGCTTACAGAAAATCTTAAGAGCTCCGAGCCCGTCCCGGTAAGTTTTGCTATTGTGTTAAAAGCAGCATCAATCGGGCCGTTTCCATAACCAGCGCCCTGCACAGACCGTCCGTTTATTGTAAGCTTAACACTCGCCATGGGAAGAACCGTTGTCCCGCTTATCACATGCAAATATTCCAGACAGAAGATGTCGGCAGTCCGTAATATACCTTCTGTAACAATAACCTCAAGATCCTCATCCACAATATCTTTTTTCTTATCAGCAAGCTCCTTGAATTTTTTAAAGACAAGTTGTAATTCTTCATCTGAGAGATCGTATCCCAGCTCCTTTAAATGTGAGCGCAGGGCATGTCTTCCTGAATGTTTGCCCAATACAAGCTTGCTGGCGCTGAGACCTATGGTTTCAGGCTTCATAATCTCATATGTCATGGGGTTTTTCAACATGCCATCCTGGTGAATACCTGCTTCATGCGCAAATGCGTTAGCTCCAACAATAGCCTTGTTTGGCTGCACAATAATTCCTGTTATCATACTTACAAGCCGGCTTGTCGGATAGATCTGCTCGGTATTAATATTGGTTGATATTGGTATATAATTGGGTCTTGTATGCAGAGCCATTACCATCTCTTCAAGAGATGTATTCCCCGCCCTTTCTCCGATTCCGTTTATTGTAACTTCAGCCTGTCTTGCTCCGGCGCATATTGCCGCAAGAGTATTGGCTGTAGCAAGGCCAAGATCGTTATGGCAGTGTATGCTCACAATTGCTTTATGGATATTTGGTGTATGTGCCATTACATATTTAACAAGATCCGCAAATTCCTGTGGAATGGCGTAGCCTACTGTATCAGGAATATTAATAGTTGTGGCGCCGGCCTCAATTACGGCCTCGAAAACCCTGCACAGAAAATCAGGATCACTCCTTGATGCATCCTCGGCAGAAAATTCTATGCTGTGAGTAAAAGATCTCGCATATTCAACCGCTTCAATTGCTTTTTTTACAACCTCATCCCGTGTCATTTTCAGCTTGTAATCCATGTGGATATCCGATGTGGCAATAAAAGTATGTATCCTCGGTTTAGCGGCATTACGGATTGCACCCCAGGCACGCTCAATATCCTTTTTTGATGTTCGCGCCAGCGCGGCAACCTCTGTGTTTTTCAACCTGCCTGCTATGCCGGAAACAGCTTCAAAATCTCCTTCAGATGCGGCAGGAAAACCTGCCTCCAGCACATCTACGCCAAGCTTCTCAAGCTGAATGGCTATCCGCATCTTTTCGCCGGCATTCATGCTTGCTCCGGGAGATTGCTCGCCATCTCTTAGAGTTGTATCAAAAATAATCACTCTCTCATTCATGATTTTGCTCCATAATCCGTAATAGTTCAGCCACAAAGGCACTAAGACACCAAAATTACACTATGAGAAATTTGGAAACTCATTTTTTATCTACGTCCAGACATTCCATATTCTGGAGCAAGGCAACCGTCCTGCCCGCCAATGCCGGACAACAGAGTGCATGCACCGCATAGTATACATGGCGATGGCAGGCGGGGTTGCCGTTTTTCCGCCGACATGGTCGGCTTGCTCCATAGTTACTGTAACCAAAGGCCGGTTTCCAAATTTCTGACTATAATTTTCTTAAAATTCATAATTTAGGGATTTAGCGATTCGCTTCGCTTAATTGCGAATTTAGAGATTTAGGAATTTAGGAATTGATCCGCCTGCGGCGGACTACTGATTTTAATTCCTCAATCATATCCCATCCTTGTGCCTTTGTGCCTTAGTGGCTGAACTGCTACCCTAATCCTTTAATGATCTTTCCCGTTCTTTAGCCAGCTTATACTGAAAGCTGTCTGCCAGCGCTTGCCAGCTTGCCTCTATAATATCTTCTGAAGCGCCGATTGTGCTCCAGATATTATCTTCATCTCTTGACTCTATTAAAACCCTTACCTTTGCTGCAGTCCCTTTTCCTCCGTCTATTACCCTCACCTTGAAATCAACAAGACGCATGGAATCCAGGTCGGTTACATAAAATTTCTCCAGGGCCTTGCGCAGGGCATTATCCAGGGCGCTAACCGGCCCATGCCCTTCGGCGGCAGTGATTTCCTCCTTATCGCCGACAGAAATTTTGATTGTAGCATGAGACGAACATGGATAATCTTTGTCCTTTTCAATGTGGACTCTAAAAGATTTCAGTTCAAACAGGGGTTTGAACTGTTTTGTAAATTTTTCCATCAGGATCTTGAATGAGCCGTCAGCCGCTTCAAACTGATAACCCTGCTCTTCCAGCCGCTTTACTTCTGAAACGATCCTGCGGCTGTCAAACCCCTTTCCCTTAAGCTCAATCCCCAGTTCCTTGGCCTTGTATTCCACGTTGCTCTTGCCGGAAAGATCAGATATCAGAACACGGCGC
>JAUWFS010000065.1:0-14513 GCA_030606805.1 Deltaproteobacteria bacterium | reverse complement strand
ATATCAGGAAACTATATAATCACTTGTTCTGCCCTTCAATCACTACTAAAGTGTACTCAAATTATTTCTTGACACTGGTACCGCCTCATAGTACTATTTATTTTATGAAACGTAAACACCAGAAAACACTTGAACTAATCTTCTCACGCCCCGTAAGCGCAAATATCAAATGGCAGGATATAGAAGCTTTTTTTAATTCCCTTGGTGCAGAGTTGATTGAACGTGAAGGTTCTCGGATTGAGGTGTTTCTTTTTAATGAGGTTCGAATCTATCACCGACCTCACCCACGCCCTGATACTGATAAGGGTGCAGTAGCAAGTATTAGAAAATGGTTAAAAGAAAATGAGGTGTTACCATGATGAATTTAATGAAAATTAATAATATTAATGCTGTAATCAAGTATGACCCTGAGATTGAAATGTTTAGAGGTGAATTCGTTGGGTTAAATGGAGGTGCAGATTTTTATGCTAAGGATATTGAAAGTTTAAAAAAAGAAGGTGCTATTTCTCTCAAAGTTTTCCTTGATGCTTGCAAAAAACGTAATATTGAACCTAAAAAGAAATATTCAGGTAAATTCAATGTACGTGTACCTTCCAATCTTCATGCAAATATTGCCAGTGCAGCTATGGCCGAAGGGAAAAGCTTAAATCAATGGATCGTAGATACTTTAGAAGATGCTGCTCATATTTAATCATCTCTACTGCAGGGACAGAACAAGGCGCTGGAGATGGACTGGGCAAAGCCGTTTCGCTTTTGAAAAGCAGTATTTAATCAATAGTTTTTACCTTTATCATAGGTTTTCGGTTATCGTTGCCCAGCCACTCAGCCTTACGTGTTGGAGATCAATAAACTAAAAGAGGGGGGACATACAATGGCATGTACTCTTAATCAGCCACATGGCCGTGGAACTGCATGTACGTTGAACCAGCCTCACGGGAAAGGTGCTGGCTGTACATTAAACCAACCTCATGGAAAAGGCGGTGGTTGTGCTTTGAATCAACCACTTGGGAAGGGAGGTTGCACACTTAACCAGCCACTTGGCAAGGGGGGATGTACTTTTTTAAACTCCTGGACAATCACCCCGACCTACTCGATGAAATCACCCCTATGTTGAAAACAATGAAATCACAGGGCACTGGGAGTACTTGCGGTACGTCCACAAATAAGTAAATAACTTTACGGATGAGATCACAGGGATTGCAGGCATTACCGGCATTGTAGCATTAGGGCTTATTGCTTTGCCGGATTATAAACCCACCTGCCCTTTTTTGTTCGTGCTTTTAAAGATTCATTTAGCTGTTTTAAAAAAACAGATCTTGGTATTTCTCTTGCGCCAAAATTTTTCAAATGCTCTGTTGCAAGCTGGCAGTCAATCATATCAAAAGATAATGTTTTAAGATATTCAACAAGAGCTATAAAAGCTACTTTTGAAGCATTACTGATGCGGGTAAACATAGATTCTCCGAAAAAACATTTCCCCAGGGAAACACCGTATAATCCACCTGCAAGCTCTCCGTCGTGCCAGGCCTCAACCGAATGCGCATATCCTGCTTCATGAAGATTGCAGTATGCTTCAATCATATCCTCGCCCAACCAGGTTCCTTCATTTTTCTGTAATCTTATATTTGCACACAAACTTATTGTCTGCTCAAAAGACGAATCTATTGTCACTTTAAATATATTTTTATTTATGATTTTTTTTAGACTTTTCGATACTCTGATATCTTTGGGATAAAGCACAAAACGTGGATCAGGAGACCACCATATTATTGGTTCATCATCTGAAAACCAGGGAAAAACCCCCATTCTATAGGCAAGTAAAAGACGTTCTTTGCTGAGATCGCCGCCTATTGCCAGCAAGCCGTCACTGCCGGCAAGATGTGGTGGAGGAAAAATTATTTTATTAGAAAGAAGAAAAACCGCTATCCCCCTAGTCTCTGACCCCTGAACCCTGCTCTTTAACCCTGATCTTATCATTTTCTAAATCAACAAAGACCTTTCCTCCGTTTGATAGATTGCCGAACAGGATTTCATCGGTCAGGATATCTTTAATCTCAGTCTGTATCAGTCTGGAAAGAGGTCTTGCTCCAAAAAGTGGATCATGTCCTTTTTTTGCCAGCCGGTTTCTTGCTTTAGAAGAAATGGAAATGGAGATCTTTTTTACGGCCAGTTGTTCATTTAGTTCAGCTATAAATTTATCAACTATCTTTTCCATAATTTCTACGGTAAGAGAATTAAAGCTGATTATTCCATCAAGCCGGTTTCTGAATTCCGGGCTAAAGAATTTTTCAACAGCTTTCCTGCCTTTATTTTTCGTATCATAATGTGTTTCTCCAAAACCGATAGTATGGGCACTCATTTCCCTTGCTCCGGCATTTGAAGTCATCATAATAATGACATTTCTGAAGTCGGATTTCCTGCCGGTGTTATCAGTTAAAGTAGCATGGTCAAAAATCTGAAGCAAAATATTAAACATATCTTGATGAGCTTTTTCTATTTCATCAAGGAGCAAAACGCTGTAAGGATGTTTTCTTATACCGTCGGTTAAAAGTCCACCCTGATCAAAACCGATATAACCCGGAGGCGCACCAATTAGTCGAGCCACAGCGTGCTTTTCCATATATTCACTCATGTCAAAACGCAGTAACTCAATGCCAAGAATCGCCGCTACCTGTCTTGCAACCTCAGTCTTTCCTACTCCGGTAGGACCTGTAAATAGAAAGGCTCCAACTGGTTTGCCAGGCGTGCCAAGACCGGCACGAGAACGCTTGATAGAACTAACTAAAGATTTTATGGCATTATCTTGACCAAAAATGACTTTTTTTAGATCTTCTTCAAGACTCTCCAATTTTGCTTTATCAGAGGTCGATATACTTCTAATCGGAACCCTGGCAATCTTTGCAACAATCTTTTCAATGTCTTTGGGATTAATATTCTTTCTTCGAGAAGCACCGGAAAGCTTGATCAATGCACCGGCCTCATCAATTACATCAATTGCCTTATCCGGAAGATAGCGATCATTTATGAATTTAGCAGACAACTCGGCAGCAGCTTTAAGCGACTGATCAGTATAACTAATTCCATGAAAATCTTCATAATAAGGCCTGAGTCCTTTTAAGATTTTAACTGTTTCAGAGACAGAAGGCTCTTTAATTTCGATTTTCTCAAAACGACGAGAAAGGGCGCGGTCTTTTTCAAAGTAATTTTTATACTCTTCATAAGTAGTTGATCCGATGCACCTCAGCTCGCCTGCGGCAAGAACCGGTTTGAGTATATTTGATGCATCCATGGAACCACCGCTGGTCGCCCCTGCTCCAACAACGGTATGAATCTCATCAATAAACAAAATAGCCTGTTTTTTATTCTTCAGCTCAGACAGAACTCCTTTTAAACGCTGCTCAAACTCCCCGCGAAATTTTGTTCCAGCCAGAATAGCCCCGAGGTCAAGAGAATATATACTGATATCTTTAAGCACATCCGGAACATCACCTTCATATATCTTATTTGCCAGCCCCTCAGCCATAGCTGTTTTCCCGACACCTGGATCACCGACATAAACAGGATTATTTTTACGTCTTCTGCAAAGCACCTGAACGCTGCGTTCAAGTTCTAATTTGCGTCCTACAAGAGGGTCTATTTTCCCTTCTGAAGCTCTTTTCACAAGATCAATAGTAAAAGCCTCAAGCGGGCCGGCAGCTTTCTTTTTCTCCTTCCTTTCGGTTTTTGCAAATCCTCCAACTCTATCCTGAAAAGAAAAACTATTATCATTATGAGATATATAGTTTAGAACGTCAAAACGCGTAATTCCTTCTCTATTTAAAAAATATGCTGCATAAGAATCTTTTTCCTGAAACATGGATGCAAGCATATCAGATACTAAAACTTCTTTTTTTTCGGCAGATCGTGCATGATTAACCGCCCTCTGAATAACTCTTTGAAAACCTATCGTTTGTTGCAGCACATACTCATTTCCTTCTGGAATGCTTTCAAGATTTTTACTCAAAAACTCCTCAAGAGTATTATTGAGATTCTCAACACTTCCGCCGCAACTCTCAATGATTTCTTTGCCTGCGTTATTATATAAAATAGCATAAAGCAGGTGTTCTATACAGACATACTCATGTCGCCTTTTCTTGGCCACTCTGACAGCAAGACCAAGAGTGGTGCTTAATTCTTTACTAATCATGATTTAATCCTGCTCCATAGTACATTTAAGAGGAAATTCTCTTTCCCGGGCTAAAATGTGAACTGTATCCACTTTTGTCTCAGCAACTTCATATGTATAAACCCCGCAAATTCCAATTCCTTCTTTGTGAACCTTTAACATGGTTATTGTAGCATCTTCTATAGCTTTATTAAAAACAGACAAAAGAATTTCTACAACAAACTCCATGCTTGTATAGTCATCATTATGAAGCAGCACCTTATACATTGAAGGTTCTTTAACTTCCTCCTCTGTTTCAGAATCTGCAATTTCTTCAGGTTTATACAAGCTCATTTGTAACCTCTATCCACCTATTTCCCGCAGCATTTCTTGTACTTCTTTCCGCTTCCACATGGGCATGGTGCGTTTCTTCCGGTTTTTTGAGCAGCCCGCTTAACAGGCTTTTTCTTTTGAGGTGCATCGTCTCCACTGGAATATACCAGATCCTGCTTTGCCGGCTGTCTTAAATCATTTATTTTATCAGGTTCAGATATCTGAATTCTGAACAAAATTCCCAGGGTCTCCTCTTTGATCCTGGAAATCATACTCTGGAACATATCAAACCCTTCTTTTTTGTAAACAATCAAAGGATTCTGCTGAGCATAACCCCTGAGGCCGATGCCCTCTTTAAGGTGATCCATACTGAAGAGATGGTCCTTCCACAGGCTATCTACTGTTTGCAGCATGATAATTCGCTCTAAATGCCTGAAATCATCAAATCCTATAATAGCTTCTTTTTTATCATAAACTTTGAGCGCTGAATCATAAATCAACCGGGCTAATCTCTCTGTTGTCAAACCATCCAGGGTATCACTATCAAAGCTGTTAAGCCGGAAGTTAAATTGTTTGAATAGAGCTTTGCTGAGTCCTTTCAAGTCCCAATCTTCGGGGAGCACACCCTCATCTGCAAATTCATGAGCTATTTCCTCAGCCTTTTCATAGATCATATCCATAAAAGAACTTTTCAGGTCACTACCCTTCAAAGCTTCACGTCGCTGTCTGTATATAACCTCCCTCTGCTGGTTCATAACATCATCATATTCAAGGAGCTGCTTTCTGATATCAAAATTATGGCCCTCAACTTTTGCCTGAGCATTCTCTATTGCTTTGCTTATAAGGCTATGCTCTATTGGCTCTCCTTCTTCCAGGCCAAGCTTTTCCATAATACCGGTTATACGTTCTCCGCCAAATATCCGGAGAAGATCGTCTTCTAAAGCAAGATAAAAACGCGATGATCCAGGGTCGCCCTGCCTCCCGGAACGTCCTCTCAACTGGTTGTCAATACGTCTGCTTTCATGTCTTTCGGTTCCAAGAATATGAAGCCCTCCCAACTCAGTTACCCCATCTCCTAAAACTATGTCTGTTCCACGTCCTGCCATGTTTGTAGAAATTGTAACAGCGCCTTTCTGTCCGGCCATTGCTATAATTTCTGCTTCCTTTTCATGGTTTTTCGCATTCAAAACACTGTGCTTAATGCCTCTTTTTTTTAATTTTTTACTTAAACCTTCAGACACATCTATTGAAACAGTACCGACTAAAACAGGCTGCCCTTTTTTATTAAGTTCTTCTATTTCATCCAGAGCAGCTTCATATTTTTCCTTTTTTGTCTTGTAAATCATATCCGGATAATTAGTTCTAATCATCTGCATATTGGTGGGAATAATTATAACATCCAGATCATATATTTTTTTAAACTCAGATGCCTCTGTGTCGGCTGTACCTGTCATGCCTGAAAGTTTATTATACATTCTGAAATAATTCTGGAAGGTAACAGTAGCAAGCGTCTGGTTTTCATTTTCTATCTTTACGTTTTCTTTGGCTTCAAGTGCCTGGTGCAGACCTTCACTATAACGACGACCTGGCATTAAACGGCCGGTAAACTCATCTACTATAATGACCTCACCATTCTTGACTATGTAATCAACATCAAGCTTAAACAGCGTGTGGGCCTTAAGGCCCTGATTTATATGATGTAAAACTTCTATATGCTTTGGATCATACAGATTATCAATCTTCAAGATATTTTCAGCCTTTGCAACACCTTCTTCCGTCATAACTACGGTCCGCGCCTTTTCATCTATAGTAAAATCCATGTCGCGTTTAAGGCGCGGAATTATTTCATTGATTTTGTAATACAGACCCGTAGATTTCTCAGCAGGTCCGGATATAATCAGAGGTGTTCTTGCCTCGTCAATCAGTATGCTGTCAACCTCATCAACAATAGCAAAATTCAGGTCTCTCTGAGCCAGAAAATTCATATCAAATTTCATGTTATCGCGCAGGTAATCAAAACCAAACTCATTGTTTGTTCCGTAAGTTATATCAGCACCGTATGCCTCTTTTCGTTCCGCTTCGTCCATGCCGCTTAATATACTTCCTACTGTCAGTCCCAGGAAATTATATATCTTACCCATCCATTCTTTGTCGCGCCTGGCAAGGTAATCATTCACCGTAATAATATGAGTCCCTTTGCCGGAAAGAGTATTCAGATATGCAGGTAGAGTGGAGGCAAGAGTTTTACCCTCACCTGTTTTCATCTCAGCAATCTTCCCCTGGTGAAGAACGATACCCCCTATCAACTGAACGTCAAAATGTCGCATATTGAGTGTACGAACAGAGGCTTCTCTTATAGTTGCAAAAGCTTCCGGAAGAATACTATCAAGGGGTTCTCCTTTTTCAATACGCTCTTTGAAAATAAAAGTGCGAGACCTCAACTGCTCATCACTCATGGCCTTCAGATCGGGCTCCAATTTATTAATCATTTCGACGATTGGTTTAATCCTATCCAGTTCCCGTTCATTTTTACTTCCAAAAACTTTTGTCAAAAAATTAAAGACCATTTATATAATTATTCCTCCATTAACTGGTTGCAGGTGGCAACAAAATTGGTAAGCGTTCACGGAACATTAAAATTATTTATAACACACTTGAAAAAAATTGGTTAGGCTTTTTGGGATAATAATCAGGAAGGTTTAGTTAGTTAACTATATATTTTGCAGGATTAACAGGTATTCCGTCAAGATGGACCTCGTAATGAAGATGTGATCCGGTACTCCGTCCTGTATTACCAACCAGTGCAATGACATCCCCTTTTTTAACGGCATCACCACGTTTTTTCAGCATCTTGTGAATATGTGCATAACGGGTAACCATTCCATACCCGTGATCAATTACAATCAGCTTGCCCATCAAACCTTTAGTACCTGCAAATGTTATAACTCCATCTGCTGCCGCAAGTATAGGCGTTCCCTCTCGTGTAGCAATATCCAGCCCTTTATGGAATTCCCTGCGACCGGTAAACGGTGATTTTCGATATCCAAATGTCGATGAGATCCACCCATCAGTTGGGCGAATAGCAGGCGTTGCTGCAAGAAGATTCCGTTGTTCTTCAAGATTATTAAAAAGAGATTCAAAACTTTTTTTCTGATTTATTGCCGCAAGATTAAACTGCTGTGTCTGTTCATGCATTTCCCGAATCAGGCTGTTATACTCTTCTGTTACTGGAATTTCAAAATCTTCAGGGATTGATCCCCCTACACCAAAAGGGTTTTCCTGTTCAGCATTTTCTTCAATATCGGCAACATTACGTATCTTTTTTTCAAAATCTTTTAGATCAACAAGTTTTGATTTTAAAGAATTTATATCTGCAGCAAAGGCTTTAAGCTGTTTACGCTGATTGACTATCTCCCCTTGCTGACTGACTATCTCCTCTTTTTGCTTTAAGTAATCGTAAATGACAATACTAAACAATATAAGACATACTGCAATGAATATAGTTAAACAGGTTATAACACCCCTGGAAACAGTTGTTTTCTTTATTATAGAGCCGGTATTACCTAAAATAAAAAATGTTATTTTCTTTTTCATAATAAAAAAACCCAACAGGCAGTTTAAAAATGTCTTCTTTATATAAAAAATTGTTTGCACTGTCAATATGACAATCGAATTACCACCCCAGATGAGGGGGCTTGTTTATATTAGTCCTCAAAGGTAGCCTGACACACTGCTTAAGTGCCTAAAATGCCTAAAGTGAGCTAAAGTGCCTAAAGTTGTGGTACGCCTTCGGCGTGCTAATTTTAAAGTTATAAGTGCATTAAAGCCTGTCAGGGTTACAAGCAACCAAAAAAGTTAAAATTATCTGCGCCGAAGGCGCATTCCTTAACTTTAGGCATTTTAGGCACTTTAGCTCACTTTAGACACTTTCAATTAAAGGGCAAAAGGGACATTTGCCAATCCGGAGGTTTCATCTAACCAAAGCATTATATTCATATTCTGAACAGCCTGGCCGGAAGCACCTTTTACCAGATTGTCAATAGCTGAAATCAATATTATGCGGTTATTACGCTCATCTAATTTAAAACCTATGTCGCAAAAATTTGTTCCCTTTACATGCAAAGTATCAGGCATCCGGCCTTGTTTGCATATTCGAACAAAAAAATGTTCTGAATAGAAAGAGTCAATGCAATTTTGTATTTCTTCAGAGCTGACTTCTTTAACAAGATTTGCATATATTGTCGTCAGCATTCCGCGCGTCATTGGAACAAGATGAGGTACAAATGTTATGCTTACAGGTCTTTCTGCCTCAATGCTGAGCACTTCTTCCATCTCGGGCGCGTGCCTGTGCGCAGCAACTTTGTAAGCCTTAAATGATTCGTTTGCTTCGCAAAAATGTGCGGTCAAAGAAAGTGATCGGCCGGCACCGCTGACACCGGATTTGGAATCCGCAATAATTGAATTAATATCTAAAAAATTGCTCTTTATTAATGGAACAAGGGGCAGGATAACGCTTGTCGGATAACATCCCGGGTTGCCTATGAGAGTTGCGCTTTTTATCTTGTCAAAATATATTTCACAAAGGCCATAAACTGCTTTATCAAGTAAATCAGCGGCAGTATGCTTCTGATAAAAAGCTTCATACAATAATACGTCTTTGAATCTGAAATCAGCAGACAGGTCTATAACCTTCTTATCACGCCTGATAAACTCCGGAACTATCTCCATAGCCACCTTGTGCGGAAGAGCAATAAATACAACTTCAGTTCTTTCACAAAAGCTGTCTATTGAAAGTTTTTCACAGCTTAAATTAACGATTCCACTCATTGACGGGTAGATTTTGTCAAACTTCTTTCCAGCGTACTGACGCGATGTCAGAACAGCAAGTTCTACATCCGGATGCCCGGAAAGTATCCTGACAAGCTCCGCTCCCGCATAACCTGTTGCACCGACTATACCTACTCTAACCATAAATCCTCCTTGCACCTTTGGTGCGGGCATAAGTGCCTAAAGTGAGCTAAAGTGCCTAAAATGCCTAAAGTTATGGTACGCCTTCGGCGTGCTAATTGATAACATAAGAATAGAAACTGTTTCACTTTCCTATGCATTAATTACTCAAGAAATCTTTATATAAAATGGCAAACTACCTTAACTTTAGGCACTTTAATATACTTTAGCTCACTTTAGGCACTTTTTACTCATCTTTCTAACAAAAGCCTTTGTTTGCTGTCAAACAAGAATTTGTGTAACACGTTAGCGCTTTTAAATATTATTTTTGTACAGGATTTACAAGATATTCAGGATTTAAATTATCGAAACTTTTCCTGTTAATCCAAATCTAAATCCTTATACCTTGTTACACACCTTCTTCATCTTGTTATTATATTTTATGATTTACTGGATAGCTACGATAAGAGTTGGCTTTGTTTGTGCACTTAGAATAAAATTTTGTTTATCCTGTCAGATTCTTTTTCAAAAGGCTAAATTGTTACTAATTTATTCGCTTACTTCCAGAAAGATTTTCTTGGAATTATGTATCTGCCATGTTAGGAGTGAACTTCTTATAAAATTGACCCAACAAACTGGAAAAATAGTAATAGTTCACCACGGATTTTCACGGAAATACACTGAATTCTCGTAACTATTCAGCTTGTTAGGTTCACGACTGGAACAGTGAACCTGAGTAGTTACACTTAATCATTGTTTTCAATTTTCAGTGAAACTCCGTGTCGTTCCGTGATGAACTTTTACGAAAAATAAAAAAGGTAATGAAAATAAAAAATAACATATCAGAAAAAACCGAACTTGTCGCAAACTGGCAGACATTAATGAGAGTATTCATCAGGCCGGAAAATGAGGAAACCAGGTTAATCTTGCTTAAATATATGGAGCAGATTCTATTCGGACTTAATAATTTTCTAAAAAAACATGTGGGTATCACTGAAGAAGTTAGCCTTAAAGAACTTTCCATGAGGTTCACAGACACTGCAATTAATAAAAATCCCGAAAAAAAACTTGCAGAAGTTATTACAGAACTGATTGAAGATATAGCGCCCCATGCTGTTAATGTTGCTTCACCATATTTTGTCGGCCATATGACTTCTGCCATGCCTTTCTTTATGGTTCATCTTAAAACCATAGTCGCTGCGCTTAATCAAAATCTTGTAAAAATTGAAACTTCAAAAGTTGTATCGATTCTGGAAAAGCAGGTAATTGCCAAAATTCACAGGATTGTTTACAAAAAAGATGAATCCTTTTATAAAGAGCATGTCCAGAATACTGAGACCACGCTTGGAAGCTTTACAAAAGACGGCACTTTGGCAAATATCACAGCCCTGTGGGTTGCAAGAAACTCTTTGCTTGCTCCGACAAAAGATGGTTTTTCCGGTATAGAAGAAGAAGGTATTGATGCAGCATATAAAGCGTATGGAATAGAAAAATGCGTTATTCTTACCTCAAGACTCGGCCATTACTCGCTCAAAAAAGCAGGGGGAATTCTTGGAATCGGAAATCAGAATATTATTGGTATAGATGTAGATGGCAACAATCGAATAAACCTTGACCTCTTGAAGAAAAAAATCAAAGAAATAAAACAGACTGGCGGCAGGATAAGGATTCTATCTGTCGTTGGTATTGCAGGCACAACAGAAACCGGAACCATAGATCCTCTTAAGGAAATCGGCATGCTGTGTTCTGAAAATAAAATCCATTTTCATGTAGATGCTGCATGGGGCGGCCCTACCCTCATGTCGGAAAAATACAGCCATCTTCTTGACGGCATAGAACTCGCCGATTCTGTTACCATAGATTGCCATAAACAGTTTTATATGCCTATGAGCAGCGGAATGGTCTATTTTAAAAACCCTTCTATGTTGAACTCAATTAAATATCATGCAAATTACGTCAACCGGCCGGGTTCTGTAGATCTGGGTATCAAATCAATAGCAGGATCAAGAGAGGCCAATTCTATTATTCTCGACTGTGCGCTCAAGATTATGGGAACACAGGGATATGCCCTCCTAATTGAGCACGGGATAGAAACAGCACGCAGATTTGCTGAAGAAATCAAGAAGCGGCCTGACTTCCAGCTCATGACCTCTCCTGAGCTTAATCTTCTTACCTATAGAATATGTCCGGCCGACATCAGAAAAAAATTATCCGAAGACAATTTTGAACAGAGACAAAGTATCAATGAAAAACTAAATAAAATAAACAGAACTGTTCAGAGATTACAAAGGGAGGCAGGTAAAAGTTTTGTATCAAGAACAACTCTAAGCACAGGAAATAAGCGTAAAGAAGATATAGTTGTTCTTCGGTGTGTAATAATGAATCCCATGACAAATATAAATATTCTTAAAAAAATTCTTGATGAGCAGGAAGAAATCTACAAAAACAATTTTAACGCCCTCAACCAAATCGTTTGAACGAACAGGGACATGACATAGAAAGAGGGGGTTTCGTTCAGAAACTATAATCTACATGCAAAAACGCGGCTCCTGAATGTGTTTGTGACGACAGATTGGGCATTTGCCGGGTTTAGACAGTCGCTCCCTCTTTTTGAACCTGAATCCGCATTTTTTACATTCAGCAGGGATTATCATTAAGCGCGCTCTGTTTTTTTGGGTTGATATCCGGATATGCCCGAGATGATCAACAACATCTTTTTCAGAAATCCCAATCTCTGCGGATATTTCCCGCGCTGACAAGATTCGATCCGTAAGAACAAAAATTATTTCCTGGCGGATCGTGTCATGCTTTTCAGGTGAAACAAAAGGCTCTTTAGATTTGATCTTCATTTATGACTCTGTTGATTTACTCCGATTTTGAAAATCAGAACACACTATATTGCGTTATGCTCAAACATTACACACAATATATTGTGCCAATTTTTCTGAGAAGCTAGTAAATCAACAGAGTCATTTATGTAACGAAAAGCGGGCCAAATCTCTCTAAGCAGGCCGGTATTTGCGATCAGGTGCAACCGTCTCGTTAGCCAATTTTTCCATTAATTTCCCTATTTGGTAGATAGTCTTAAAAATCTTTTTGGGGGATATCGAACTCAAATTATCAACGCATATCAAATGAGTATTCCCGTATGCTCGGTTACCAATTAATATAAATTCCTTGATCGTTTGTTGAATGTTCGATGCCTGGAAACTTTTGTTAATCAAAATCTGTTCGCAAAAGAATTCATAACAAACCAATGGCTTTCCGTAATCCAACCTGCATCCTTGAGGACTCATCCAACCATTTTTTTGATCATATTGAATATTTTGGAACTTTATTAAACTACTCAAGAATTGGCTTTCTACTGATTCTCTGCATATTTTTTCTTCACAGCATTTTGTTTGGCATTTAAAGCAAAATGGATTTGATATTTTGCTAACTCTCTTCAGGATCTCTTTCTCGAGAGATAAATAGGTATGAAATAAGCTTAATAAAGGATTAAAGTCTTTTCCATTCATAATTTGACACCATGATCATGCCGCCATCCTCACTCCGACAGTCAGTTTCGCTGCATTCGTTTGTTTCTTCACGATTCGTATCAGTCTTCGCCCACAACGTAAAGGCTCGACACCATAGTTCAAGCGCTCTGTCAACTTATAAACTAATGAACGTCTCGAATCCCGATCAACTTCTATGAAAACCGTTGTAGCCAACAGTATCGTCAGAAAAACAAAGAAAGTCTGGATAATGCCACGGCAACACTCGTTTGTTAGTTGGTCTCTATAACGGTACGCTTAACCAGCCGGGAAAGCTAACCGATCTTACGCCAAAGATATATTTAATGCTACCTGGATAAAATCGAAAAAATGGCATTGCTTTCCCGGTCTGAGTTAAAGCGCTTGTTGGGCGCTGGATTCAGATGATTCAACTGTCTCGATCTCAGATAGCTCGTCTTTCATCCTATGCTCAGCATACCACAAATCATATGCTTGCTGCATGCGCAGCCAGAGATCTGGCCCATTGCCGGCAAACTTGCCAACCCTAAGCGCCATATCCGTTGTAATTGGATGAGTACAGGCTAAAACGCGATGTAATTGCTGTCGAGAAATACCGAGACGTCTTGCAGCTTCGCTTATTGACAGACCAATGGTTGGAAGCACGTCTTCACGCAAAATCTCACCGGGATGAACCGGTGAACGTTTTAAAGGACGCTTAACAAAATATTCTCCCATGACTTCACCTTAGTGATATTGTTCAAGATCGACCCTTAGCGCCTCACCATCTTCCCACTCAAAAGTGATACACCATGGGCCGTTAACATGGATACTGTAACGTTTAGGTATTCCTTGCAAGCCGTGGAAATTGAATCCAGGTACGTTTAAATCCGTCAATGACTCTGTTTGATCCAAAGCTTCCAAACGTCGCAGGGAGCGTGATTGTAAATCATGTCTTACCCGACTGGAACGGCCCCGCTGGAACAGTTCAGCGAGTCCTTTGTGCTTAAAGCTTTTAATCATTTTTTATATTGTATCATTTATTGTTACAGTGTCAACATTTTTGTTACAGTTGCTTTGCTAAAAATTAAGTAAGATTTGTTTATAAATGGCTACGCCCAACGCCAATCTTGAGGAACGCCGGAGAAAAGGTTTAGGCATCCCAAGTTAAGGGGTTGCGGGACACCCCTAAAATTATAAGATTCTATTCATCCATTAGTGAATATCCATTTTCTGATGCTATTTGCTCTCCACGCTTAGCACTCATACTGACCGCTGGCTGTGAGATATTAAGCTTCGGGGCTAAATCCGCCATTGTAAATCCCAACTCCCTAACCGCCCAGTAACAGAAAAGGCTTCTTGCTTTGACTTTTACCGGCTGCTTTCCAAGCTGAAATATATCTTCCGGGTTAATTGAAAAAATCTTAGCCACTCTATCAGAAAGTTTATCTATATTCAGCAATTCCCGCTCGCATGCTCTATCCTTGTAAACAAGGTGTTTAGAGATTTATTTTTCGTAAACTTTTGGCACAAATAAAGGCTATTTTCTGCCATGCCATGTAGATTTTTCTCTTGCACTATCTATTCTTCTTTTT
>JAUWFS010000209.1:0-5756 GCA_030606805.1 Deltaproteobacteria bacterium | reverse complement strand
GAAATAATCAGATGATCCAGAAAGCATATCTCTTTTAAGCCTATATCCACGGCTTTTTGTATGTATGCCTCTATTACACCTTCTGCATGGTTGCAAAGGGAGGTATGTACGTGATAATCAATCATATAAGTTCAAGGGGTTTACGGTTCACGGTTGTCGGTTTACAGTTAACAGTTTTATGTTTTGATCAACCGTTAACTGTAAACGGTTACTTGTAAGTATCTAAATGACATGATATAAATTTAAAAGTCAAATAATAACGATCATCAGAAATTTGAAAACTCAATTATAAGATTAACATGAGGCAGCGGGCATTTAAATTTAAGAACCTCTGGTTGTTAACAAGTTACTTTTGAGTTTTCAAATTTCTGATCATACATACTTTATCACATAACATATATATTGTAATATGAAAAAAATCTCTAAAACAATTTTTTGCTGCCAGGAATGTGGATACCAGGCGCCTAAATGGATGGGCAAATGCCCTGACTGCGGACAATGGCAGACCTTTGTAGAAGAAATGCAAACATTGAAGCCGTCTCAAGAAGCAAGGCGCAGGGCATTATCTCTTCAATCAGAACCTGTCCCAATTGACTCAATTAAACTTGAGGATGAATATCGTCTATTAACCGGAATCAAAGAATTTGACCGGGTTTTGGGCGGCGGGCTTGTCCCGGGAACACTTGTGCTAATAGGTGGTACTCCCGGAATAGGCAAGTCCACTCTAATGTTGCAGGCTTTGCACGGTCTTGCAAACATGGGGCACAAGGTACTTTATGTCTCTGGAGAGGAATCAACTAAACAGATAAGCTTGCGGAGTAAAAGGCTTGCAACAGTCTCCCGCGATTTGCTGGTGGTTTCAGAGATAGATATAGAATCCATACAAACAATGATTGAATCAACCAGGCCGGATGTGCTTGTAATAGATTCTATTCAGACTATGTTTAACGCAGACCTTACTTCTGCTCCGGGAAGTGTAAGCCAGGTCAGGGAATCCGCCATTAAACTCATGTTCATGGCCAAAAAAACAAGTGTTCCGATATTTCTGGTTGGGCATGTGACAAAAGATGGCGCCATAGCCGGGCCAAGACTTCTGGAACATATGGTGGATACGGTTCTTTATTTTGAAGGCGATAGAAATCATGTTTTCAGAATTTTGCGTGCCGTTAAAAACAGGTTTGGATCAACCAACGAAATAGGCGTATTTGAAATGAATGAAATCGGTCTTACAGAAGTTGTAAATCCTTCTGCGGTATTTCTTTCAGAACGCCCTGTAAACACACCAGGATCAGTTGTAACTGCCAGCATGGAAGGTACCAGGCCGATACTTGTTGAACTTCAGGCTCTGGCCAGCAGTACAAATTTTGGAACACCCAGAAGGACAGTCCTTGGTATTGACCAGAATCGGGTTGCTCTGCTTGTTGCTGTTATGGAAAAAAAATTAGGCATGGATTTATTGGGACACGATATCTTTATGAATGTGGCTGGTGGTGTAAAGGTGGATGAGCCGGCAATTGACATGGGAATTGTTTCCGCCATCGCATCAAGCTTTTTAGATAAACCTATTTCCGATGCAACACTTGTTCTTGGTGAAGTAGGATTGACAGGTGAAGTCAGAGCTGTGAGCCATATTGAAACCAGAGTTAATGAAACAAAAAAAATGGGTTTTTTAAGGTGTCTTGTGCCGGAAAGCAATCTGAAGCGCATGACCGAAGTAAAAGGCATAGATGTTATAGGGGTTAAAACAGTATCAGAAGCTATTGAAATACTTTTTTGATGAGGCGAAACAAATCAAAACATAAGGGGTGGAAAGATCATTATTCCACACTGGCTAAAAAAGAAAATTTTCCTGCAAGATCGGTTTATAAACTTAAAGAGATACAGCAAAAATACAATTTAATTAAAAAGGGGGACAGAGTTCTTGATCTGGGTTGTTCACCTGGATCCTGGCTTATCTATGCAGCAAAGCTGACGGGTAAAAAAGGCAGGGTAATTGGAGTTGACCTGAAGCCTTTATCTGTAAAGATCCCATCAAGCGCCAAGGTATTTACCGCAGATATTCTCTCTATTAATGATGAGTTTTATGAATTAACAGGAAAAAATTTTAACGTTATTTTAAGTGATATGGCACCGGCTACAACCGGAAATAAAAGTGTTGATGCTGCGAGATCATTTAATCTCTGCGAAGCAGCTCTATACATTGCTCAAAAAATTCTGATGCCCGGAGGATCATTTGTTTGCAAAATCTTTCAGGGTGAAGATTTTAATAAATTTTCAGATTTAGTAAAGGCCGGTTTTAAAAAAAGCAGGATTTTCAAACCACAAAGCAGCCGAAAGGCAAGCAAAGAGATTTATATAATTGGATTAGGATTCGCTCAAAAATAACTTCGCAGATTTGGCGCTCAGATTTGGGTCAGATTGGGTCGATCTAATTGAGCAAAACCACAGCAATAACTGGTTATTTTGAGGATTTTGCGATTGAAAATCGGCCAAAGATGGCCTAAAGCTGAGATGCCAAAATGCTAAGTTATTTTTGAGCGAGTCCTTATATAAAAATTAAAATAATAGGTTACCACGGATTTTCACGGAACTACACTGAATTATCAACATACTTTGTTCAAATTTAATCCACAGATTACGCAGATTGTTCAGATTTTCGTGAGTTGTTGGGACAAATTCCCCAAAGCTTACTGTGGTGTAGTTCATTGTTTACAATTTTCAGTGAAACTCCGTGTTGTTCCGTGGTGAATTTTTACAAATTAGACTGTGGATTCAGGAGGAAAATATGTCAGGTCATAGCAAGTGGTCTTCCATTAAACATAAAAAAGGTGCAACCGATGCCAAACGTGGTAAAATTTTCACGAAACTTATAAAGGAAATTACTGTAGCAGCTCGTATGGGAGGAGGAGGAGATCCTGCATCAAACCCAAGACTGAGAACGGCAATCCAGGCTGCAAAAAGTGAAAATATGCCCAAAGACAATATTGAAAGAGCCATAAAAAAGGGGACCGGAGAACTCGAAGGAGTAAATTACGAAGATATTATTTACGAAGGGTACGGCCCGGGTGGCACAGCTATTTTAATTGAATCACTTACCGACAACAAAAACAGGGCTGTTGCCGATATTCGCTACATTCTAAGCAAATCCGGAGGGAATTTAGGTGAAAACGGCTGTGTTTCGTGGATGTTTGACAAAAAAGGATATATTGTTGTCGAAAACAGCGAGGTCGATGAAGAAGCTTTGATGGAAATCGCCATAGATGCCGGCGCTGAAGATGTGAAAGAGGATGAAAGTAATTTTGAAATTATCACCGAGCTTCAGGATTTTGAATCAGTTAAAACAGCAATAGACAAAAAAACAATACCTTACATAGTAGCTGAAATAACTATGCTTCCAAAGTCAACAGTAAATTTGGAAGGCAAAGAGGCGGAACAAATGGTAAGATTGATGGAAAATCTTGAGGACTGCGATGATGTGCAAAAAGTATATACTAATGCAGATATACCGGAAGAAATTTTGAATAATATAGAATAAAAACAATCGTAACAGTTCAGACACGAAGACACAAAGAGGGAGTATGATTTTTAAACCTTATCCACGATACAGGATACATCCAATGACCAGTGGCGTTGTGTAAAAAACGGCATCAAGAGAATTATATTATAATCTTGGTGTCTTAGTCTCTTTGTGGCTGAACTGTTATAAACGATTTAAATTCCCTTGGATAAAGAAAGATCTATCATCCTCTGAACGGCTTTTAACGCCGGCCGCTGTATATCCTCCGGCACCTTAACCTCGCCTTCCATGAATTCAAGGCTTCTGACAATATCTTCAAGAGTGATTTTTTTCATATCACTGCATTCCATGTTTAAAGATGCAGGATAAAAAAATTTGTCGGGATTTGCCTTTTTCAAAGGATAAAGCAATCCTATTTCAGTCCCTACGATAAAAGATCTGCTTTTCGATTCCATGGCGTATCTGATCATGCCGGAAGTACTTAAAGCAACATCCGCCATATCAATAATATCCGGCGGGCATTCCGGATGAGCCATGAAAACGGCATCCGGATACTTTTGTTTTGCCGCATTAACATCTTCAACAGTAAGGCTGTCATGAATCGGACAGTATCCATCCCAGAAATGTATCTTCTTTTTTGAATGCAAAGCTGCATACATGGCAAGGTTTCTATCAGGAACCATCATTAGTTCATCAGCATCAAGGCTGTTTACTACTGCAATAGCATTCGCCGATGTGCAGCAAATAGTCGAAATCGCCTTGACCGATGCAGATGAATTAACATAAGTTACAACCGGCATTGGAGGAAGCTCTGCAAGCTTAGCCTCAAGTTCTTCCGGGGTCACCATATCCGCCATAGGACACCCTGCATCTTTGCGCGGATGCAGTACTGTCTTATGCGGCGACAGGATTGAAGCTGTCTCTGCCATAAAAGTTACACCGCAAAACAGGATAACCTCGGCATCGGTCTGGGAAGCCCTGATACTCAATTCAAGTGAATCACCGCAAAGATCAGCAAGATCCTGTATCTCCGGTGGCTGGTAATTATGTGCAAGCATAATTGCTTTTCTTTTTTTCAGCAGGTTTTTTATCTTATCTCTCATTTTTATATCCATATTTACTCACGTAACAGTTCACGGTTGTCGGTTTACAGTTAGCAGAACAGTTAACAGTTTTATGTTTTGAACAGCCGTAAACTGTGAACCGTGAACTGTAAACCGTTACTTATTCATCAAGTTCCAGGACCTCTGTACCATAAGGTATATCAAAAATAAATATCGAATCGTCAGGATCCTCCAATAGTTTAATATCAATCAGCTTTATTCGAGTCTCATCGCCGTATGAATTATATGTAACAATCTCTTCAAGATAAAATGTCTTCTTTGAAATTGACAAGTTTATGTATGACAAATCGTTTGTTTTCTTTATCGACAACAGCTTAAGTATATAATAATCATTGCTGTCAGTATTTTCCAGGGTAATATTAAATTTTTGTCTGATAAGCCTAATGTCTGAAAGGAAACTGGCACCCTTGCCATCTCCAAAAAATGATGGGAATTTCCCAATCATAACCTGGTTATCATCCGGTCTGTAAACCCATAGATCCTTGCCATCTGTAACTATAATCTGTATGTCAGGCTCTTCATACTCCCATCTCATCTTACCCGGACGTTTGACCGTTATTTTGCCCGACGCAGAATCCGTTATATCCATTGCCTTTAATGTCGATTTCTGAACAAAACGGGCAGAAAATCCGGCAACAGCATACTTTTTCTCAAATTTGTCCATAATTTTATCAAGCAAAATATTCGATTCCTGCGATTTTGAATCTTGACGCATGGATGAATCTTTG
The DNA here is from genome assembly GCA_030606805.1 of Deltaproteobacteria bacterium. GTDB lineage: Bacteria > Desulfobacterota > Desulfobacteria > Desulfobacterales > ETH-SRB1 > B13-G4. The sequence continues at coordinate 387 of JAUWFS010000209.1, read as the reverse complement.
CACAACACATGTTGTGCATTAAAAAAAATAACTACCCATAAAATACATATAACTAATTTAAATCTCATACTACAGACCTCGTTAAGTAGTTAAATGATAAGTGTTCACGGAACGTAGAAATTGGAAATTTGGCCTTCATGCTTTTGTACTGTTCTTCCCAAATTTCTATTTTCCAATTTCAAGTTTCAAGCCGAGCCGTGAACAACTATCTTAATACTTTAATCAAAAATTTACAAACTCATTTTACAGAAATTTGAAAACTCAAAAGTAACTTGTTAACAATTAGAGGTGGCGGGCATTTAAATTTAAAACGGCTGACTGTTTGAGCGTATTAGTGAGCATTAAGAAAAAAAAGGCACTTTTGTATATTTTTGTTAAAAGGATAAA
>JAUWFS010000147.1:0-8682 GCA_030606805.1 Deltaproteobacteria bacterium | reverse complement strand
AATCCTTTTGGTAGCACATGTTGTAAGATGAGGTGCAAAAAATCCTCCCCTTTGAGGGTGCGATATAGTGTATTGCCGGTTTTGCTTTCAATATACTTAAAAGTTACCTGACCATTTTGATTTGAAACAATATTTTTTTCACTGATAACACCACGGTATAAATACCGGGATAAGTATTTCAGCGCGGTTATCCCTTTGCCCACATGAGTGCAGTCAACTACCCATTCTTTAGGGACTCTTTTGGGGATGGAAAATCCGGCTTCATTTAAAGCCGTCAAAAAACGGGCCCGAAAAACATTAGCCATGGCATCTTGATTAAATAAATATTTACCTTTTTTCTTTTTCCATTGGCGCCTGCGTTTATCCACACCACCGCCTGGCACCACCACATGAATATGAGGATGAAAGTCCAGTTTTCTGTTATTCGTATGCAAGACCATGGTCATACCAATTTCTGCTCCCAGATTTTTTGGATTTAAACCAAAATCCTTAAGTGTGCCGGCAACACAAGTGAAAAAAATAGAATACACCGTTTCTTGATGGTACCAGGTCAATGACCTTAGTTCATATGGCAATGTAAAAGTAACCATAAAATAAAGGACAGGCAATAACTTGGCCTGTTGCCGGTCAATCCATTGACTAACTGCATGGTTCTGACATTTCGGGCAACTACGGTGTCCACAAGATAGAGGTCGCCATTCAGCGTGATTACAGTCAGTGCACTGCACATAAAGTTCACCTGAATCAGGTGTGCGGCAACTACGAATGGCATTCATTGCCTTCAGATGACCAGGTAATAAAGTATCAGCATACTTGATCATAAATGCATTGTAATATTGATGAATAATAGAGGCCATTTCCATGATTACACCCTCCTTAAGTCGACATGAAGTGTGTTAATCAGCTCATTAATGGTGATCCTGCTGTCTTTTTCAGTGACATCAGTCAGATGAGCATAACGTGCAGTTGTTGTAGGACTGGCATGGCCGAGTAGTGCTTGAATATGACGAAGGCTTAAGCCGCGTTCAAGGAGATGAGTGGCGAAACTGTGTCGATTATGCGAATCTGAGCATAATCGCCATTATGCTCAGTTCCAGATTATGCGAAGTAACGGCCAAAAAATTGGATATTCTCTGGCCGCTTGATTTATTTGTTTCGCATAATTTTTCTTATAGATCCTTAAGAAAAGCTAAAATTTGATCATCAGGACGATATCTGCCAGGCTTTACATTGAAAGGTCTGGTTTTTTCAAGAGCCTGCTCTTTTATTTTAAGATTAGCTTGTAAATACATCTGTGCGGTTTCTGGAGTTTCATGACCAAGCCATAAAGCAATCACAGAACGATCGACACCATGTTGCAGTAATTCCATAGCCGTTGTATGGCGGAGAACATGTGGAGAGATATTTTTATTTTTCAATGATGTGCATCGTTTACTGGCAACATCAACATGTTTGCATAAAAGATATTCAACTCCTCTGCGACTCAGATGACCACCTCTTGCATTGGGGAAAAGAGGATCCGATGCTTTTCCTTTTTGTTCAACAAACCAGGAGGTCAAGGCAGCAATTACCTCTTTACGCAATGGTGTACAACGTTCTTTTCGCCCTTTGCCTCTGCAACGCACATGCGCTCCACTACCAAGGACTATGTCTTGACAGGTAAGTCCAATCAGTTCAGAGACTCTTAGCCCGGTCTGAACTGCCAGAAGTATCAGCACTTGATCCCGACGTCCAGTCCAAGTATTTTTATCCGGCGCTTTTAATAAGGCATTAACCTCATCCCGAGTTAAAAAATCAATAAGTTTTCGGGAATATCGTTTTGTAGGCATTGCCAATACACCCTGTATCAATGAGCTATGAGATGGATCATGCAAGGCAATGTACTTAAAAAATGAATGGATTGCTGCTAACCGAACATTTCGAGTACGGGCACTATTACCCCTATTTTTTTCAAGGTGGTTGAGAAAGGCACCGATAAAAGGGGAGCCCAAATCCTCTATAGTTAAATTTGAAGGTTCTTTATTTAAACGTTCTTTGGCAAATTGAAAAAGCAAACAAAAAGTATCTCGGTAGCTGGCAATGGTATGTTCGCTTGCCTGACGTTGATGCATTAGGCGATCCGTAAAAAAAGCTTGCAGTAAAAATGGGAAGTTTATTTGACTATTCATGGCAATAATCCTCCTTATCATTTTCCAAACGTCTAACGACTAATCGTAAAAGTTCCGGTATTCCGGTAAGATACCAGTAGGTATCATTGACATGTGTATGTCCAAGATACGTTGCCAATTTAGATATTTGTTGTTCCACATTGACATCTGAACGGTACCAATTTAACAACGTTCTGACCGCAAAGGCGTGCCTTAAATCATGTAGGCGCGGACCATGACCATGGCTTTTAGATGGTTTGCGGAGACCAATCTGACGTGATATTCGAACAAAAGTGTAACGTACTGTACAAGCATTCAACAGGGTTCCGCGATCAGATATCAAAAAGTTTGGATCAATAGGATTGGGGAACAAACAATTCCGCAGATTTTCATATTGCTCAAGTGCAGTCTGGGTGGAAGCGTGTATAGGAAGTAATCTGGATTTTTTAAATTTTGTTTCAACAATGGTGATGATACCATCTGTAAGATTTACGTCCCTGCGGGTAAGGTTTATTGCCTCTCTCAGCCGCATACCAGTAATAGAGAGTAAACCAAACAATGTTGAATAGGTATGTGGTCGTAACCCTTTTTTTGACAGCAATTGTTTTGCAGCCTCAATTAGTTTATAAATTTCCGGATCACTGTAAATATAAGGTGATGTTCGGCGATACCGATATGGAAGTAATTGCTGAGGTGGAATTTCAGTTCGTTGATCTTTCGCATTTTGGTACTTTGCAAACAAACGTACCATACTAAGCCGTTTAGCCCACCATGCAGGTTGGGCATCTTTTGGTTGCATTGCCCATCGCATAGCCAAATTGGTAGTAATAAATGACATCCTTTGTTTTTCAATAAAACGGGCAAGATCATAAAGGAGTTTGCCTTCATTGTGTAACTTAAAACCAAGAGCTCTGCGGATAGTAAGATATTCTTCAACTGCAATATCAAGTTCACTCATATTTCACCTCCAGGCCAAGGCTGTGCGACAGAACTCAGTGCGTTTAGATCGACTTTTGTATAAATTTCCGTTGTACTTGGTAATTGATGTCGAAGAATCTCTCCAATTTCAGTTAAAGTTGAGTCTTTTTGAAGCATATGATTTGCAAGAGAATGTCGAAGTAAATGAGCTCCTTTATGAGGTGGCTGCAAATTAGAGCGACAAAGGGCTCTCTCAACTATATTACAGAGTGCTACAGAACTGGAGAAGCCTTTGTATGGTGCTCGTGCACGAACAAAGACACGTCTTGTCCGGCATTTTGGGCGACCATGTTTTAGATATTTAACGATAGCTTCCCCCACATCATTGGGTATAGGTAACTGGTCTTTTCTGGGGCCTTTTCCCCGTATGATCAGTTCCCCCTTTTCCCAATTGAAGTCCTCAAATATCATTGTGGCGACTTCTCCGGCACGTAAACCAAGACGTGCAAAAAGCAATAAAATTGCGTAATCACGTACACCAGTGGGATTACTTTGATCGCAGTTTTTTAAAAGAGATTCGACTTCTTCAGGTTGAAGATGTTTAGGAATATTTGCCAATCTCCAATAAGCCACTGTAGGAACAAATTGAGCCAAATCAACAGTAATTCGTCCACGGACATGAAGATAACGAAAAAAAGCCCTAAGTGAAGAGGTCATCAGCTGGGCCGTCTTGCGTTTTACAGTTGGCACATATCGTAAAATAAAGTTGGTGACATCAACCGGGCGTATTTTTTCAACCTGATTATTACCTGAGCTAAAACTTTCGGAAAGAAAGCGCCGTACGAGAGGAATATAGTTATCCAATGTGGCCATAGACAGACCCCGTTCTTGTGAAAGATACTTTGCAAAACCGCATTCAATATTTTCAAATGGATTCACTTCAAGGATGGGAGGAGAAGATTGGATGATCCCGATGTTTTGAAAATGCCGAAGCAATAACTTCAAAGTTGCCAAAAGACCTCTGCGGATGGATTTTTGGATTCCTTTGAGTTCTATGAAATCATTAATGTTTTTCTCTTCAAGGTTGTCAATTGTAATTTTTTGATTTTCCATCCACTTGCTAAATTCAACAACTAATCGAATTTTCAATTTCATACTAAAATCCGCATATCCTTGTTCGATTAACAGCGATGCAAAATTAATGATATGAGGACCAAGTGGGCCGACCTGTAAGTGTTGAATTGAATTAAGAACAGTGGGTACATTTTGTTTCATTTTTTAATCTCCTTCTTAAATTTTGGATTAAAACATCACGAATTTTTGAAGGAGATTACATTAGAATTATGCGCAGTAATCAAATATATATTTTGAAATTAATATAGAAAAATAGGAGGGTTATGTTTGGAAACTTCGCATAATCTGGAACTGAGCATAATGACGATTATGCTCAGCTTCGCATAATCGTCATTGCTTTGCCACGCATCTTCTTGAAGCAGGCTACGATGTTCGCAAAATACAGATTTTGATGGGGCATCGATCGTTATCCACCACGATGGTATATCTTCATGTATCCAGGAGAGGTCTTGAGATGGTCAAAAGTCCTCTTGATTTTGTCGATGAAGAAAAAGAAATCACAAGCCCGTGGGAGGATACAGATGACACAATCAGCGTATGATTGCAAAAAACCGAATATTGAAGTTGCCGATATTTTGCGTGAACACATTTCCGATTATCTTGCAAAATACCGGATGCCGCCGGAACACTATAAGGTGGTCTATGATATTTTAAACTGCCGCACCGCCTATCTCGGCGGTCACATTGAAGAGTGCGATCATTGTGGAACCCAGCGCAATGCTTACAACTCCTGCCGTAACCGCCACTGCCCAAAGTGTCAGACCATTACAAAGGAAAGGTGGCTTGAAGCACGAAAGGCAGAACTTTTGCCTGTACCATACTTTCATTCGGTGTTTACTCTGCCCCACGAGCTTAACCCTGTCATACTGTGCAACAAAAAGGTAATGCTGGCAATTTTATTCAAAGCAGTGTCAGAGACGCTTCTTGAGTTTGGCGCAAACCCGGAAAACGGGCTTGGCGGCAAACTTGGATTTATTTCGCTTCTGCATACCTGGGACCAGTTGCTAAATGATCATTTTCATCTGCATTGTCTGGTTCCTGGCGGAGTCCTTGCCGATGACAGGAATCAATGGATCTGGTGCAAAAATGACTTTCTTTTTCCAATACAGGCTTTGTCAACGGTGTTCAGGGGAAAATACATCTATTATCTGAAGAAAGCCTATGAAAATAATGAGCTGGTTTTCCCTGGCAAAACCGGATCTCTGGGAACTGCCAACGGATTCAAGGCACTGATGAATAGCTGTTATGCTTGCGATTGGGTAGTAGATATCAGAGACCCCATTGACCAGCTGGAATATGTGCTCGAATATCTCGCGCGCTATACCCACAGGGTTGCCATTTCCAACAATCGCATCCTGTCACTTGAAGACGGAAAAGTAACCTTCGCGTATAAAAACCGGGATACAGGACAAACAGAGCAGACAACCATAGATGCTGTCGAGTTTATCCGCCGCTTTCTGCTGCATGTGTTACCAAAAGGCTTTATGCGGATCCGGCATTATGGTCTGTTCGCAAACCGGTGCAAACGTGAAAATATACGAAGATGCCGGGAACTTCTCGGACTTTCACGGGAACTGCCGGAAGTCGTCAACCAGTCAGTTCAGGAGATGATGCAGAAACTCATAGGCAAGGACATTACTCTTTGTCCCTGCTGCGGGAAAGGAAAAATGCGCCAGGTTTGCTTGATACCGGAAGGGTCTGGTCCCAGTGGATATGACATTTTGCATCCATCGGGATAGCAGCCTATACTGACTTGCTGCTATATTAAACATCCGGACAGCCTTTTTGTCACCGGCAACAAGGTTTTACATCCTTTACATTTTTAAAGCTCATCGAAGAGCAACAGGAGAGGTACGCCCAAACCTGGCGGTATTTTGGCCGGAAGTTACTATAACATGCCTCATGTAAATAAATTTGGCCATTCTAATGCCTTTTTTAGCTCATATGAGCTAAATTTTAGATCGATGAAAGTAATAAACGTTGAAAATTCACATATCCTGATGCAAAATCACAGCTTTACAATCCCCATAAATAATGGTAGGTAATTAGCCGCTGCCCAGAGCGGCACAGTCCAACAAAGTTTTATCCACAATCCCGCTGAGAAAGCGCATCGTCTGAGCTTGTTAAACTGTTTCTGCCAAACCGGGCTTTCCAGTATTCTTACACTGCGGGACAATGGATAAAACTCTATACGTTGTGCAGACAAATAATCCGAGGTTTTATATGAATAATTTTGATAAAACTATTCATCAAATTTATGACTGTCGTCAGGGATTTATTGTAATTGGACTTACAGGAAGAACGGGTTCAGGTTGTAGTACTGCAGCATCAATACTTTCTTCTAATGTTGGCGAGTTAGATTTGCCTGAGCCAACAATGAAAGGTATTAATTTAAATGAAGAAAGAAAATATAAGATAATTTACAGTTTTGCAAAATCAAATTGGATAGAATTCAAATGGATTAAAATAAAAGACGTAATAACATCTTTTATTCTAGAAACAACTCTTGATGATTTTTCTCAGTTTGTTTCAGAAAAGCTGTGTAGTGATATTACCAAAAAAGAAGATATAGACAAAAAATTCAAAAAAGAATGCGGTGAAGAATTTACAAAATTGCACAAATCTGAATTGACAAGCTTCGACGATAAATACAGATTTTATTTTGAAGAATTACCGGTTTTTACAGAACACATAAAAGAAAGCATAAATAAAATAACAGAAGATAATTACACGAGAATTTATCAAAAAATAGGAAACAATATCAGGTCTTCTGGGTCAGCTATTGATTCAACATACATACACAATAAAATGTTTTCAATATCAGAAAAGGTAAACAAATTAATAAAAATTTTTACTCAAAAAAACAAGCCGAGCATAGAAAACCCTGTAGCGATAGCAATAGACAGCCTGCGAAATCCATTTGAAGCGTTGTTTTTAAGGGAAAGATATTCCGCATTCTATCTGATGGCAATAAATACTCCAGATCAAACAAGAAGATTAAGATTGCAAAAACAATATAATTTCGATGACCATCAAATTGATGATTTAGACAATCAAGAATATTCAGGCAAAAAAGATAAAAAAGATAAGTTTATTTCCCAAGATATACAGAAATGCTATGATTTGTCAGATATACATATTAATAATCCGCAAATTGGCGAAGAGGACTACACATTATTAGCTAGTCAAGTAGCCAAATTTGTATCCTTAATAATGCACCCTGGCTTAATTATGCCAACAAGCATTGAACGTTGTATGCAAATTGCTCATACAGCTAAGTTAAACTCTGGTTGCTTGAGTCGACAGGTAGGGGCAGCTGTAACAGATGAAAACTTTTCTATTAAAGGCATTGGATGGAATACTGTAGCAGAAGGACAAACCCCATGCCTGCTGAGGGATGTTAGAAAGTTAATCGTAAATGATGACAAGGAAGCATTTAGTGATTACGAAAATAATAATCTGAAATTTAGAAAAAAAATAAAAGATAGCTTCAAAGAAATAGGATCTAAAGAAGTTTGCAAAAAATTAAAAGGAAGAAATGTATCGTATTGTTTTAAAGATTTTAAAAATTGCTTAGATGGCCATAAAAATCAAGTTCATACACGTGCCTTGCATGCTGAAGAAAATGCCTTTCTCCAAATAACTAAATATGGAGGCCAAGGGATTTTTGGCGGTATACTTTTTACAACATCGAGCCCTTGTGAATTATGTGCAAAGAAAGCATATCAACTTGGTATTAAAAAAATATATTACATTGATCCTTATCCCGGCATTGCAAATCAACATATTATTTCGGCAGGAATAAAATCACCAGAACTAGAGCTTTTTTCTGGTGCTATCGGTAGGGCTTACCATCAACTATATGAGCCTATAATCCCTTATAAAGATGAACTAGAAAATATTATAGGATTCCAAGTCACAGATCCATACAAAGAACTTGAGAAGAAAAACAAAGAACTTAAACAGCAACTATCTGATTTAAAAGCAAAGTTGCACGAATTAAAAAAATAAATTGTGCACAACAAAATGCTGCACTCGGAAAACTAAGTTGCGGGACGTACATTAGAGTTGCGGGACGTACATTAGTTTATAAGTTGACAGGGTGCTTGAACTATGATATCCGGTTTGCATGCCACGTCAATCAAGAATAGATGCGCCGGGTGCGCTTCATCATATTATTGCCAGAGGTATAGAACGTAAAAATTATTGCCAGAGGTATAGAACGTAAAAAGATATTTACAGATAGTGTCGATAGGGATAATTTTTTAAATCGACTTGGAAATATCCTTACGGAAACCCAAACAGCCTGTTTTTCCTGGGCGCTGCTTCCAAATCATTTTCATTTATTCTAACATAGAAAACCTGGCCCTCAGGGCCAGGTCACAGTTCAGTGGTTTTACCATCTGAACAACATTTGTTACTCCAAGGTCGAGTTGTCCCGCAACTTAACGAAGGAGTAGCAAATGAGCAAATTTCGCAAATT
>JAUWFS010000119.1:0-10273 GCA_030606805.1 Deltaproteobacteria bacterium | reverse complement strand
CAAGCCATAACGTTCTATTTTTCTAACTGATATTAATACTCTTTTTTCTTTAGGCTCACTTATGCGCGAGTTTCAGACGTTCTTAAATTTAATTGCCCGCTGCCTCTGGTTAATCTCATATTTGAGTTTTCAAATTTCTGACTATAGACTTTCAGTCATCGAGGTTAAAAAGCCTCCTGGTTAGATCAATATAAGCAAACCTGTCTCCATAGCATCCATCGCTTTTTAAAAAAATAGTCGGATCGTGCAAAATTTTATTTATAAGTGAATTTGTCATCCTGTGAATTGCCTGGCAGTCATTATCTGAAAGGTTATTTAAGGACTGCAAGGTCTTGTCAACCTCAGTCCTCGCAATGGTATCTATCTTATTCCTCAAGGCAACTATTGTAGGCACCACTTCAAGGCTCTCATACCAATGCTGAAAGCTAATTACAGCCTCGTCAACGATCCTCTCTCCCTTGATGGATTCTTTATTCCTATCCTTTATGTTTTCCTCAATAACTCCTTTTAAATCATCTATGTCATAAACATATGAATTGTTAAGCCGGTTTATATCAGGATCAATATCGCGAGGAACCGCAATGTCTATAAAGAAAATTGGTCTGTTACGCCTGCTGCGCATAACTCCTTTAACCTGATCGCGCACAATAACGAAATTGGGTGAACCCGTCGAGCTGATTATTATATCCACAACCTTTAAACAATCCGGGATTTCTTCAATACGTATAGCTTTGCCTTTGAATTTATTGGATAGTTCAACGCCCCTTTCAAATGTTCTGTTTGCAACAAAAATTTCTCCCGTCCTGTTCCTGATAAGATGTTCCACTGCAAGTTCCGCCATTTCGCCGGCACCGACCAGGAGTACCTTTTTCCCTTCAAGATTGCCGAATATTTTCCGCGCAAGCTCAATTGCAGCATAACTTATTGATACAGCATGATCTCCGATACCTGTTTCACTTCTAACACGTTTTGCCACAAAGAAGGTTTTATGCAATAACCTGTTCAAAATGACGCCGGACGTTTTTTTCAAAATGGTTGTCAGGTATGCATCTTTAATCTGTCCAAGAATCTGCGGTTCTCCGACCATCATTGAATCGAGGCTTGATGCAACCCTGAAAATATGGCGGACAGCATTCTTGCCGTCATGCGTATAAAAAGCATCTTCAAATTTAGATATTGGTATTTTTTTGAATTCGGAAATATGAGTTTTTACGGAATTAACAGAGTTGATGGTGTTTGAAGTAGTCAGCAGCACCTCAACACGATTACAGGTTGAAATCAGCATTACTTCGTTAATATCCGGACACTTTTGCAAACCCTCCATAACAGCGACAGCTTCCTCTTTTGAAAAAGAGAGAAGCTCCCTCAATTCTATTGGTGCGGTTTTATGATTTAATCCTAATAAAACTATATCGAGCATTTCGTTAATTGACGGCCCTGTAAAAAGTCCATTTTAAATTAGCGCGCTTCCGGCGGGCTTATTAAGCTGTTGAGCTTCAGGTATAATACATTCAAAACAGGAAACTGTTTGAGCGCATTAGAAATCGTTAAGAAAGAACCTTTAAAAATTTTGTTATTGTTTATTAATGGCCCGTTGAACTCTTACTATTTTTTTCATCCATGGCAAGTTCTTTCTTTACGATATCTTATGCGTGAGTTTTTCATGGTTTGAATGTATTATACCTGAAGCGAATAAAGCTAAAGTATTATGAGTTTACAATTTGGTAAATTCACCATGATGTCCATCTAAAAAAAAATTAACCCCAAAAAAAGTAAACAGGAGTGCGGCCAACCCGATAATAGCCATAATCGCTGCTTTCCTTCCGCGCCAGCCTACAGTAAAGCGCCCATGAAGTAAAGCAGCATACAAAAGCCATGTTATGCCGGACCAGACCTCTTTTGGATCCCAGCTCCAGAACTTCCCCCAAACCATTTGAGCATAAACCAGACCTGTTGCGAGACCTATAGTCAACATGGTAAAACCCACAACTATGCAATTATATCCCGCAGTATCAAGCAGCTCCAGCGAAGGCAGACGTCTGAAAAAAAAACCATGTTTCTTGGCCTTAATAGTGTGCTCCTGGGCAAGATACATACAACCCAATCCTCCCGCCAAAACAAAAAACGCCTCACCGATAAATATCGAAGCTATATGAAAAATAAGCCAGAAATTATTAACAATATTTTTAACCTGAACAGGCTCAGAGGATACCTGAGAAGCAAATATCATAACAATGGCTGCAATGGGTGCAGCATATATGCCCAAAATTCTAAGGTTGAACTTATATTGAAATATTATAAAAACACAGGCTATCGACCATCCGACAATAACAAGGGTTTCATGGAGATTATGAACAGGAATCAGCCCGGATTTTAAAAAACCATAAAAAATAGCCGCTGAATTACACAAAAAACCAGCTATCAGCAAGAAGTATCCAGCTCTATTTAAATAATTTTTCTGCAAGAAAAGATAAGCAAAGTACGCCGCCGTACTCATCAAGTAGAAAAAAATGGTAAATATAATCACAATCTCCATTGATTACACCTTAAGCCAATTTAGTTAGTGTCTGAACGAAAACTCAAAACACATGAAATTATAGTCAGTTGATTCTATTCTCATATTAAAGCCTTTAGCTATTAGCCGTTAGCCGTTAGCTTTTAGCTAAGAGCTAACAGCTAATGGCTAATAGCTTTTTCAATGAATTATGCAACGACTTGCTTTTATGCTTTTGAGCAATCGTTAACTGTGAACCGACAACCGTAAACGATTACTTTAATTAGTCTGCCTTCATTAATTCTTCAAACCTGTATCCTTCGCCAAAAATCTCAAGAAGGAGGGAATTTATTCTTTCCTTATCATTGTTCCTAACCATATCAACAAGTCCTCTATTTATAAGCTGTTCAAAAAGGTGCTTATGCGCTTCCGGTTCGTGTTTTTCGCTTAACGCCTTTTTGCGTATAGCTCCCATTAACTCTAAAAATTCGTCATATTCCTCTCCGAATTCTTTTTCAAGGTCTTGACGCATTTTTTTGGCAAAAGCAGGGCTTTTACCTGTAGTGGAAATAGCAATTACAAGATTACCTCTGTTTACAATTGAAGGAAGAACAAAATTGCAGACCTCAGGTCGGTCAGCTATGTTGCACAATTTACTTTGGTGTTCGGCATCCTTATTTATCTGCCGGTTTAATTCCTCGTTGTCAGTAGCTCCTATAACGAGAAACATACCGTCAATATCAGAGGACTCATAAGGCCTTCTCTTTAACTCTATCATCTTTTTTTCTGCAAGCTCAAGCAGCTCTTCAGCAACATCAGAACTTACAACTGTAACAACTGCCCCACATTCCAGAAGTGTCATAACCTTCCTTGTGCCCACTGAGCCGCCACCAACCACTAAACATTTACGATTCTGTATGTCAAGATTAACCGGATAATATCTCATGTCTTAACCGTCCATAGGTTCAAAGGTTCAGCCTAACCAAACTTAAGTGTCATAATTTCCAATAATAACTTTAGCTCCTGGTTATTTTTTTTGGAAAGCATGAAAGATAACTAATCTGATAGGATACGTGTTAACGCAATACACTTGTCAATTCGAAGCCGTTCTTCTTGATCTCATTAGATATGAAATCATTATCTCCGCTCAAATAGTCATTATAGGAGAAAAGGATTGGCTGGATATCCAGCCTATACTTGCTTATCAAGGCTATTGCATCGGCCATGACGTCCAGCCGGTTATCATCTGTTACATTTTTAGAAAATATAGCCATATCTATATCGCTGTGTTCTCCTGCACGTCCTTGAGCATGCGAGCCAAATACAAAGGCCTTGTCTACATGGCATATCTTTTCAACGTCAGCGAGGTATCTCAGCAGGATATTGATTATCTCAGTTTTGATTTTAGCCATTTAACTCCTCTGTTCGTTTTAAAATTGATGAGCCTTTTTCTTTGTTTATCATGGCAGAAAGTTTTTTCTTGTAGGCAGGGTATCTCCCTTCTATATAAAATAGGGAACGAGCCGTTTCCATGTCATAATCGGCAATATCCAACCAATAATCTACCTTTTCAGAAATATCCATTGCATAATATCCTTTTGTAGTTGGTTAGTTGGAGACGATTTCGTTTTGTGCTCATTAGACACCTCTATTTCCCTGTTTTTACTCGAGGTGAATAGAATCAGGAACCAGGATAACTTCCTGATCCCTGATCCTAAAAATCAATTGTCATAAGATCTTCCGCAAGTATAAGTTCACCACCATAAGTCTTACGACATTCTTTTTCAATATCTACTTCATCACATTCAGGATAAAAATGTGTCAGTATTAATTTTTTAACGTTTGCCATTGCTGCTGTTTTACCTGCAAGAGACGGTGTTAAATGGCCTTTAACCTTTAATTCATCAGGCAACGCTGATTCGCAAATTAATAAATCAGCTTTTTTTGATAAAGCAATAAGATTATTGCTGAAGTCTGTATCGCCTGAATATACAACTGATATTCCGTTCCGACTCGTAACCCTGTATGCCAAGCTCTCATCGTTATGTTCAACTGGAATTGATTCAACAGTAAATTCATTAAATCTAATGCTGTCATAATCTTTATTATCAAGTTCAACAATATTTATCAAACCCGGCTCAAGTTCAATCCAGTTGCCATATACCATTTTCAGCCTGTTATAAAACTCTGCAAATCCCCTTCCAGCTATAAATGTTATGGGAGTTTGCCTTTGTTCTTTACCGGAATATTTAGAGGAAAATAAAAATGAAACCAGTTCCCCTGTATGATCCGGATGGAAATGACTGAAAAAAATAAATGAAATATCAAAGATTTTAGTATCAACTTCAAGAAGCCTTCTCATTGTGCCGGGGCCTAAATCAAAAACAAGCTTTTTTCCGCCTGTTTCAATTAATGCAGAGCAAGAACTCCTTTTGAGCGATGGTACACATGTACCTGAACCAAGTATAGTCACAGAAAGTTCAGAATTTTTGACAACCATCATTTTTCACCGGCTCTCTTGTTTATCTTGTTTATAATCCAGGTCAAAAGCTTATCATCATCCTTATAGTCAACCAGGCCATTTATATTGGCGACTGAAATTTCAGAACGAGCTATACTTTTATGACCTCCTGCAGATCCGACACGACCAAAACTCAGCCTTGCCACATTACCGGCATCCCTGCGAAGACCGTCGTTTCTAAAAATAATAATCAGTTTCTTTGCATAAATACCGGAGACAATACTCCAGTTTACCGAATCTATTCTCATGAAAAAATCAGCTATAAGTACGCATATATCCGGGTTCACAACAGAACCGAGATGAACATATATTTTGTTTTTTCGCCTGTGCATGTTCTGAATGGCTCTTCTGAAATATTTCAAAAATTCTAGTTTAAGGTCCGCCTGCTCAATCCTCCTGGCCAGATAAATATTGATATGGCGGAAAAGAAATTGAAATGCCCGGATATCTTCAATTAAAGTCTGCCTTTCAAAATTGCTTGTATCTGTCTTAATTGCATAAAATAAACCTGTTGCCAGTTTAGCGGCTGGTTTAATTTTGGCCGCTCTCAAATATTCGGTCATGATGGTAGCTGTAGCACCATATTTAGGCCGGATATCAATAAAAGATCCTTTTACATCCGTCTCAGGATGATGATCTATAATGACATCAAAGTTAAACCTGGCAAATACTTCATGATGATCCGGCTGTGAATCGACCATTATAAAACGATTAAAGCTTCCCTCATCTATTTCATCAATATGAACCAGACAAACGTCCAGAAGCCTGATCATTGCCAGATTATCAGGACGTTTGATTATATTGATATTGGATATAGTTATATTTGCAACCCTGCGCCATAACAATCTTTTAACGGCCATTGCACTTGAAATAGAATCAGGATCAGCGTCAATAACGATCAGAATATTATCGTTGCCCGAAAATAGATCATAAAAGCGGCGCAGTCTTTCAGACACGGAAAGAGCCATATGAGCACCTCGCAAATTTCCCCTGCCATGAATCCCTTTTCTCCAGGGTATCTTTTATAAGAGCAAGTGTTTCCATTTTATTAAGTGACCATGAGGGCGCCACCAGCTCTTCATAATGTGGGTCACCGGTAAGACGCTGAATTACCATATTCATAGGCATAAGTTCTAAAAAATCACACACAAGATTTACATATTCCTGCTGTTCGAGACATCTGTAATCGCCGGCATTATAAAGTTTTTCAAGCTTAGTTCCTTTAACAACATAAAGAAGATGCAGTTTGATACCATCTATACCCATGCCCGCTATAGTTTTTGCCGTCTCAAGCATTTGCTTTTTATTTTCATTCGGAAGCCCCAGTATAACATGCACACAAATTTTTATGTCTGTATTTCTGGTGACATCGATAATATCTTTGAAACATTTAAAATCATGGCCCCTGTTTATAAAGGCAAGTGTTTCATCATGAACAGACTGGATACCATATTCTATCCAGATCAGATAATTTTTCTCATAGCCCTGCAAAAGTTCCAGAACAGGCTTGTCCACACAGTCGGGTCTTGTACCGATTGACAGTCCAACAACATCATCTACTGCAAGAGCTTCATCATAGAGGCTTTTTAGCTTGCCAAATGGAGCATATGTGTTAGAAAAAGACTGGAAATAAGCAATAAACTTTTTTGCCTTATACCGTTTAGAAAGCGCTTTTTTACCTTTAATTAACTGATCTTTTATTGAAAGCCCTTTTGCATAAGCGCCGGTTCCCGATCCCTTTGAATTACAGTATATGCATCCGCCTGTTGAAATCGTACCATCTCTGTTCGGGCATGAAAGCCCTGCGTCAATGGTAATTTTCTGGACTCTGCATCCGAATATATTCCTGTAATATGTGTTTAAATCAAAATATCTATTATTCATGTCATCTGAATCCGCCACTTGCTTTGATACTAAAACATATATATATTATCAACAGTAATTACTTAGGTGGATAGACTGAAGACTGAAGGTGGAAGTAAGCATTATGAACCAATCAACTTTTTAACCCCTGAACCGTGAACCATTTAACCTGACTCACATGAATATATATCAAAAAAAATATGATATCATTGTTATAGGCGCGGGTCATGCAGGATGTGAAGCTGCGCTCTCAGCAGCTCGAATGGGTTGCAGTGTTCTTCTTGTTGCCATAGATCTGGATAAGGTGGCGTCAATGCCCTGCAGCCCATCAATAGGCGGTATAGCCAAAGGACAGTTAGTAAAAGAAATTGATGCCCTGGGCGGCGAGATGGCAAAAATTACAGATAAAACAGCGATACAATACAGAACGCTGAATACAAAAAAAGGTCCCGCAGTCCATTCATCCAGGACTCAAAACGACAAAATTCGTTACCATATGGCCATGAAGGCTGCAATAGAAAAACAGCCAAATTTAGACCTCAAGCAGTCTATGATTGAACGCCTTGTTATAGAAAACAACTGCATCGCAGGGGTAGAAGATAATACAGGATTCGGTTATCCGGCCAGAGCAGTAGTCCTTGCTGCAGGAACATTTTTAAGCGGTCTTGTCCACATAGGATTTAATTCATTTAAGTCCGGAAGGGCTGGTGAGTTTGCTTCTTATGGGTTACCTGAACATCTTAAACAACTGGGTTTTCAGCTCGGCAGGCTAAAGACCGGCACACCTCCAAGGCTAAAAAAATCAAGTATCGATTTTTCAAAGTTCAACAAACAAGACGTTGATCACGCTCCTGCACCGATATCTTTTTTTACCAAAAAGATTACCCTGCCTCAAATTCCAAGCTATCTAGGCTATACCAATAAGAAAAGCCATGTGTTAATAAAAGACAACCTTAAATTTTCTCCCCTGCATAGCGGAATTATAAAAGGTATTCCCGCCAGATACTGCCCCTCGTTTGAAGATAAGATCGTAAGGTTTCCCGATAAAGAAAGGCATCAGATTATTCTGGAACCGGAAGGACTCGATACAGATGAAATTTATGCCAGCGGTCTTGGGAACAGTCTTCCAATGGAAATTCAGATTCAATTCGTCAGATCAGTTGAAGGGCTGGAAGAAGCTGAAATCATGAGACCTGCATATGCTATTGAATATGACTATATAAATCCTGTTCAGATTAAACCTACCCTTGAAACAAAATTGATTTCAGGGCTGTTTACTGCCGGCCAGATAAACGGGACTTCAGGTTATGAAGAAGCTGCCGCCCAGGGACTATGGGCAGGAATTAATGCTGCATGCAAAGTTCAGGGAAGACCTGCTTTTATCTTAGACAGGTCACAGGCATACATGGCTGTCATGATAGATGACCTTATAACGAGAGGTGCGCGGGAACCATACCGGATGTTTACATCAAGAGCGGAATACAGGCTTATGCTGCGTGAGGACAATGCAGATCTAAGGCTGATGGAAACAGGGCATTCACTCGGTCTTATTGACAATGATGCTTTAAAAGATGTGAAAGAAAGACAAAAAATGATATTCAAAGAAATAAATAGAATAAAGGGAACGATAATTAAACCGTCGGAAGAAACAAACAACTATTTACTTAGTCGCGGGACAAAACCCATAATCAATGGAATATATCTTGATCAAATTCTTAAAAGAACTGAAATTGATTATCAAACCATAGAAACACTGGCTAAAAGCCCTGACGATATAAACAAAAAGGTTGCACAACAGGTAGAAATAGAAATAAAATATGAAGGTTATATAAAAAAGCAGCTTCGAGAAATAAAAAAGTTTAAAAATTTAGAGAGGATGAACATCCCGAAAGATTTCGACTTTACAAAGGTTCATGGTCTTTCAAATGAACTTAAAAAAAAGCTTTCTTCCATAAGGCCGAATTCATTGGGACAGGCATCCCGTATAGAAGGTATCACCCCTTCCGCACTTTCCGTACTTATGGTTGCCATCAAAGCCTTTATAAGTGCCTAAAAAAAGAAGTGCCTAAAGTGAGCTAAAGTATATTAAAGTGCCTAAAGTTAAGGTATTCTGCCATTTTATATAAAGATTTTCTGCATCATTAATGCATAGGGAAGTGTAACAATTTCCATTGAGTAGGTCGGACGGTTCTGCCGAAGGCAAGTTCATCTCAATTAGCACGCCGAAGGCGTACCACAACTTTAGGGCACTTTAATATATTTTAGGCACTTTAGGCACTGTCTTTTATGGAAATTTCTATACTATTAACTTAGTGTTTAATGAGGAAATATTAAAATGTCCGAAACGGATTATTATAAAATACTTGGTGTAAACAAAAATGCTACCAACGTTGAAATTAAGAAGGCATATCGGAAGCTTGCCATGAAATACCATCCCGACCATGCCGGAGATGATAAAGATGCTGAAGATAAATTTAAAAAAATAAGTGAAGCTTACGCTGTCTTAAACGATAAGGAAAAACGCAAACAGTATGACACATTCGGCTCAACTGGATTCCGTCAGAGGTATTCGCAGGAAGACATCTTCAGGGGATTTGATTTTACCGATATTTTGAAAGAATTCGGATTCGGGGGGACAAATTCTTGCCCCGGCGGAAGAAGCTTTTCATTTGGTGGTGGAACCCCGTTTGGCAATCAACCAAGGCAGCGTCAAACAAGGATCAAGGGATCAGATTTTGTATATGAATTACCTTTGACTCTCCAGGAAGTAGCAACCGGAACAAGCAAAACCGTACAATTTATACGTGCGGGACATGCTGAAAAAATAACAGTCAAAATACCAAAAGGCATGGTAACGGGCAAAAAACTGCGCCTTGCCGGAAAGGGTGAGCCAGGTTCATATGGTGGACCTCCGGGAGATCTTTATATTCTTTCCAAGGTTTATGATGTTCCGGCATTCACAGTTAAAGGATACGATCTTTATGCAAAAACAGAGATAAAGATGAGCGAGGCTTTCCTTGGAACAAGCATATCTGTTCCAACTATTGCTCACAAGGAATTAAGCGTTAAAATACCCCCGGGCACAAAACACAAGACCATGATGCGTCTTTCAGGCCACGGGCTCCCTTATATGAAGGACAAAGGAAAAGGCGATCTTTATGTGCTTGTTAATGTAACTATGCCGAAAAACCTTACAAAAAAACAAAAAAAGCTGATTGAAGAATTGGCTGATACTGGACTGTAACAAAGCAAATTTAGGAACGGGGACGAAATAACTTCCCCAAGTAGGCGCATAGATTTGGGTCAAATTTGTTCGATCTCAAATCACAAAAGTTGATGGAATAGCGGGCTATTTTGATATTTTTGTGATTTGAGATCGGGCAAAGGTGGCCTGA
>JAUWFS010000006.1:0-37353 GCA_030606805.1 Deltaproteobacteria bacterium | reverse complement strand
ATATATTCCCCGTCAATCTTAATACAACCTGCGTTATACATGTCATGACACTTAAAGGGGAGATCCTCAGAGGTGATTACAGGATTTTCTTTCCAGCGACGAATAACATCTTGTCTGAATTTCCTTGGCATAGATAAACTCCTTTTTTATCCCGATAAGCTAACAGGAAATCGTAAAAATCTCAAGGGACGAGGGACTGTATCGCCGACCGTCACCAAGCGGGATGTTCGTGCAGAGCGTTCAAAACTCAAAATAGCAAAATCCCCAATTTGTTTCATAATTTAAAATAATTATACCTTTCTTTTCTGATTCCAGTTAAATTGACATATCGCCAACTGACTGTCAAGATATTTTTTGACAATATTCCATTTATTTTAAGGGGTTACATAATATTTGGTGGACTAAAGATTGGATGTAGTAAATCAACAGAGTCATTAATGTATGTTAGTTCAGGGACACTCACAGGCAGAAAGATCTGTGTAATCTGCGGATTAAAAATCTTTACAAAAAAATAACCATGATTTATAAAAACAAGCCATAATTTGGTTTCATTAATTTGTTTGAGAGGTTGACATGCAAGATAAAATTACAATTGTTATTGCTACACGAAACAAAGGCAAAAAATCTGAGATCAGTGATCTTTTAAAAGGCTTTCCTATTGATATCAAGGGGTTGGACGATTTTGGTCCTATACCGCATATTGAAGAGGATGGAGACACTTTTGATGAAAATGCGTACAAAAAAGCCAGTTTTACGGCAAGAATGCTGGGATTTCCGGCACTTGCAGATGATTCAGGGCTTTTAGCGGAAGCACTTGAAGGTGCTCCTGGTGTTCTTTCTGCTCGCTATGCAGGCGAAAATGCAACAGATGAACAAAGATACCAAAAGCTTTTGCAGGAAATGGAAGGAAAGACCAACCGCAAAGCAGCATTTGAATGTGTAATTTCCATTGCGGTTCCAACAGGACCTGCCCTGACATACGAAGCTCGCTGCGAAGGATTGATTGCCGAACAGCCCTCTGGATCAAATGGATTCGGATATGATCCGGTCTTCTATTATCCGCCGTTGAACAAAACTTTCGGCGAATTAACCTTAGAAGAAAAAAGCCATGTAAGCCACAGAGGAAAGGCACTCAGGGAACTCAGGGATGAATTTGACAAGGTTATAATTTGGATCAAACAGCATATGCCTGGTTATGAGAAATTTAATTGTGATGATAGCTGATTTGATTAAAAAAAATAGGGCGTGCAGAAAATTTTATTAGAACCATATTGATGTTGCAAGGTTATCTGCTTCAGTTGTTATTAGCATTAGGTGTTAAGAGGAAGGGTGCAGCCTGACAGCCGGAAATCAATTCTTAAAGTAATCTACAGCGGTCGCATGATAACGGCGCTTCTTATGGGCTTTAGCTGCGGCCTGCCGCTTCTTCTGACAATAACCGTCTTACAGGCGTGGATGAAGGAAGAAGGAGTTGATCTAACGGTGATTGGGCTTATGGCCCTGGTCGGCCTTCCCTATACTCTGAAGTTCCTGTGGGCTCCTTTTCTGGACCGTTACACTCTGCCTTTTCTGGGACGCAGACGAGGCTGGCTTCTGACAGCCCAGCTATTTCTATTTTTTTCAATTATAGGTCTGGGGCTGACTGATCCCGGGGGGCATCCCTGGATGGTGGCATTTGCTGCATTACTTGTGACCTTTTTTAGTGCATCACAGGATATTGTTGTGGATGCCTACAGAAGAGAAGATCTCCCAGATGAGGAACTGGGACTTGGTTCCTCTTTTTATATAAACGGATACAGGGTGGGAATGTTGCTGGCTTCCGGCGGCGGTCTTATTCTGGCTGATCACGTCAGTTTCTCCACAGTTTATCTAATAATGGCTGCCTGTATGCTTCCCGGCGTTTTAACCACGTTTTTTGCTCCAGAACCCGAGATTGCTGCCGGAACTCCTGAAAGCTTAAAAGATGCGGTTCTATGTCCGTTGATAGATTACTTCAGCCGAAAGGGAGCCTTGTGGATACTGGCCTTCATCCTTTTTTATAAGATAGGCGATACCATGGCAAGCGCCATGACCACGCCGTTTTACCTTGACATAGGCTTTTCAAAAACAGAAATAGGCGCGGTCGTCAAGCTGTTCGGTTTTTGGGCTACAATAATAGGCAGTTTGATCGGAGGCGTATTAATGCTTCGACAGGGGATTTACCGCAGCCTCTGGATTTTTGGTTTTCTTCAGGCATTATCAACTGCCGGCTTTGCCCTTTTGGCACGGATTGGTCACAGTATTTCTGCTTTGTCAGCGGTTATTGCCTTTGAAAACCTGAGCAGCGGGATGGGGACGGCTGCTTATGTTGCATTTATGGCCAGTATAACAAATAAAAAATTTACTGCTACACAATATGCTCTTCTCAGCAGCCTTATGGGCGTTCCAAGGGTACTGGCATCGGCTCCTACCGGTTTTTTTGCCAAAAGTTTTGGCTGGGAAAATTTTTTCATTTTTTGTACCCTTATTGCTGTTCCGGGAATGTTGCTTCTGTTAAAATTTGCATCATGGGATTCAGATGAAAGAAGACAAAAAAATTAAACAAGCAGTTGAACTATACAAAAACCTGAACAGACAGAGAAAAGAAATTCTTTCTCTGCCTGCTGAGAAGGCTTTGGACCGTATTCTGGATTCACCGCAGCCGGCAGCTATTGTTCATTCATTTCCAGAAGAAGATTTTTATTTTTTGATAAACGACATAGGGATAGAAGATTCTTTGCAGCTTTTGTCTCTTGCCTCTGACAAACAGTGGGAATACATTCTTGATATAGAAGTATGGGAAAAGGATAGAATTAGCACAAACAATGTTACAAAATGGCTTGACCTGTTTATTAAGGCTGATTCGCAGCGTTTCATAAGGTGGTTTTTAAATAAAAAAACTGAATTCGTTGAATTCTATCTTTTCAAGAACATCGAGGTAAAAATAAGGGAACACGACCAGGATCCGTCAATTTTTGGTGATGACTTTTTCACGCTTGATGATGTTTTTTACATAAGGTTTGTTGATTTGCCTTTAAGCGCTGAGTCAGATAGCAATTTTATAGAAACTCGCAATGAAGTTCTGTCTAAATTTATAGACAGGCTTTCAGGCTATGATCATAATATTTATCAGAATGTTTTGATAGAGGCTTTTAGTATTATACCATCTGAATATGAAGAAGAGGCTTTTAGACTGCGGAATGTCAGGCTTGCTGAAAAAGGTTTCCTGCCGTTTGATGAAGCAATAGGAATATATCAGCCTTTAAAACCAGAGGCTTTAAGCAGGCAGAGCGCAAAATTTATTACAGAGAGTTCTGAGGAGAGGTTGTATATTCCGGTTCCTCATTATTCAACAGCAATGCTCAAGCAAGACAACCTTCTTACAGACTCTTTAAAAAAGATAGAGAAAGATGATGTTTTGCAGCAGATTCAGGTCGAGTTGGCAGGTCTGGCAAATCAGATAATAGTTGCTGACCAAAAAGTAATCAGGAATAAAAAGGAGTTAAACGATCTAGTTAAAAAAACCTGTGGATATATAAGTATCGGGCTGAAACAATTGACGGAAGAAGGCAGTGACCTCGACGAAAATCGTGCTGTTGCATTGATCCAGAGGTTTCCGCTTTCCCAGATTTTCAGGGTGGGATACGGGCTTGTCCTGGAGCTTAAATGGCGGGCTGAAAAATGGCGCAAAATTAGCTGGTTTGAAAAAAACAGACTGCCCCTAAGCTTTTGGGGAGAGGGCTGGATAGGTGTTCTGGGCGGGCTATTGATAAAAAAGCCGCTTTATTATGACAATTACAAGACAGACTTGCTGTACAGGGAATTTTATTCTATTGAAGATATTAAGTATACTGAAAAAGTATTAAATGAAATTATAGCTTTTGACAAACTTCTTTCTCATATAACAGTAAATCTCACCCCCCCCTATAGTGGTTCACTTACCTATAAAAATTTAGTATTGACTCTCTGGGCAAGATATCATCTTGGTCTTTCAGATGTTTTTGTCCCGCTTAATATTGATGAGTTTAAGATATTTTTTGATAATCTCTGGGCAACCGGCGAAAAGCCGCACAAAATAAACATATTAATGAAAGAATCTTTTTTAAAATGGCTTTCAGAAAAAACAGGTCTTGACCCTTATGATATCAGCAGGGAACTTGGGCAGACAATGGAAAATCTTTTCAGCGAGATTGAAAGCGAATATGGTTCGGTTTCAAAAAAAGATCTAAATTCAAAATACATGCATCTTTTTATAATGAAGTAACTTTCATTATTAGTCAAAGTGTGGTAAATTAAAAAAATTTATTTATTTAAAGAAGTTGTATGTCATTTTAATAGCGTAATACTCTAAACTAGTTAAAAGTTATGAGTCAATTTAGGTATAAATCAGAAAAAAAGGATATAGAAAGTGGAAATCATAGTATTATTGAAGCAGGTTCCGGCTACTGAATCATTTATCGGGATTGCCGATGATGGAGTATCCATAAAAACTGAAGATATCAAATGGGTCATTAATCCCTATGATGAATTTGCGGTTGAAGAAGCTCTTCGTATAAGGTCCGAGCATGGTGGCACAGTTACGATTATTTCCGCGGGTCCGGAAAGATCGGTTGAGGCAATAAGAACCGCTTTGGCGATGGGAGCGGACAGGGGGATGCTGATAAAAAATCCGCTATCAGATAACTGTGATGGATTGGTCATTGCACGCATTCTTGCTGCAGCCCTGAAAAATATAAAGTTTGATCTTATTATTGCCGGCCAGCGAGCTGTTGATGATGATAATTTTCAAGTCGGTACTGCTGTAGCGGAATTTTTAAGTATCCCAAATATTTCTCTTGTTATAAAAGAAGAAATAGCTGACGGAAAAATCAGATGTTGCCGGACTGTCGAAGGAGGAACCGTAGTGCTTGAGGCTCCATTGCCGGCTCTTTTTACAACGCAGAAAGGGCTGAACGAGCCGCGCTATGCTTCTCTTCCGGGAATCATGAAGGCAAAAAGAAAGCCTCTGGATATTAAGTCTCTTTCAGATATAGGGATTGATGCTTCAGAGATTGGTGAACCAAAGGCAAAGGTTTTGGCGATGAAACTTCCTCCTGAGAGAGAAGGGGGAAGAATTATTAAAGGAGATTCATCCCGGTCAATTGCAGCAGAACTTGTCAAGGTTCTTCATGAGGAAGCAAAGGTTATTTAGTAACGGTTTACAGTTATCGGTTCACGGTTCACGGTTGAAAAAAACAGAAGGTTTATAAATATTGCACAAGGCTCGGCTGCGGAGCTGAGAACACAAATTTATATTTCTCGATAGGTTGATATATTTTCTGATTTAGATGTGAAAGAATTAATTCAAGAGTTGAAATCAATATCCAAAATGCTTCAATCGTTGCATAGTTCTTTGAAAAAACCGTGAACTGTCAACCGACAACCGTGAACCGTATTTATAAGGAGATAAACATGTCAAATGGAGTAATTGCAATAACCGAACAATCAGAAGGCGTTTTCCGAAAAGTTGCATACGAGGCTTTAAGTGAGGGTAAACGTTTAGCTGAAAATCTGGATTGTAATCTTACAGCCGTCGTACTGGGATCAGGCATAGAAAATATCTCTAATGAACCCGGAAAATATGGAGCAGACAGAATAATTGTTGTCGATAATCAGGCTTTAAGTGAATATATGACCGATGCATATACTAATGTAGTCGCTGATATTGTAAACAAAGAAAATCCGTCTGTGCTGATTATGGGTGCGTCCTCTCAAGGGAAGGATCTTTCTGCGCGTCTATCCGCGCGTCTTAATGCTCCACTGGCTGTAGATTGTGTGGATATTCGTGTTGAGAATGGAAATATTATTGCTACACGCCCAATGTACGGGGGGAAAATCCTGGCTGATTTGGCACTAGAGGGAAAGCCGCAGATTGTTGCTGTTCGGCCCAATGCGATGAGCATTGTTAAATCATCCGGAGCCGGAGAAATTGAGAAACTCGATATAGATGTGGGTAAAACCGATCTGATATTTGTTGAAAAGCAATTGGATACAGACAAGGTTGAGCTTACAGAAGCGGATGTTGTTGTATCGGGCGGCAGAGGAATGGGAGGAGCTGATTTTTCTGTGATAGAAGAATTGGCGGAATTGCTGGGTGGTGCTGTGGGTGCGTCGCGATCTGTAGTTGATGAGGGATGGCGAGCTGCTTCAGACCAGATTGGGCAAACAGGCAAAGTTGTTTCACCCAATCTTTATATTGCCTGTGGAATATCCGGGGCCATACAGCATCTCGCAGGCATGTCCACATCAAAAGTTATTGTTGCTGTAAACAAGGATGCTGAAGCGCCTATATTTTCAAAGGCTGATTACGGAATTGTCGGCGATTTATTTGAGTATGTTCCTTTAATTACGGAAGAGATAAAAAAAATAAAAAGTTAAAAGATATTTGTGGACTTAAGGGCTCGCTAAAAAATAACTTGGTAGAATTTGCGCTCAAATTTGCCGTAGATTTAATCAATCTGATTGAGCAAAACCGCAGGAATAGCGAGCTATTTCGAGGACTTTTGCGATTGAAAATCGATTAAAGATATGGTGAAGTTGGGATGCAAAAATGCCAAGTTATTTTTTACCGAGCCCTAAGTAGATGTTAACCATCGTAATAATATTGCTACAAAGACACTAAGTCACCAAGATTATAATATAATTCTCTTGATGCTGTTTTTATACACAACGCCATTGGTTTTTGGATGTATTCTGTATAGAGGATAAGGTTTAAAATTCATATTCCCTTTTGTGTCTTTGTGCCTTTGTGGCTGAACCATTACTTTTTTTCCTGTCGTGTTTTAAATGAAGCTGCATTTGGTAAGTTTAGGTTGCGCAAAAAATCTTATTGATAGCGAGGTTATGCTTGGACGTCTTGTTAACGCAGGTTGGGTAATTACAGATGATCCTGCTGAAGCAGAGATAATTATTGTTAATACCTGTAGCTTTATTGAACCGGCAGTCAATGAATCAATAGATACAATCCTTGAGCTGGCAAAGTTTAAAGAGACCGGAACTTGCCGACACCTCGTTGTTACAGGATGCCTTCCCGAACGTTTCAGAGAAGAAATAGTACATGCCCTGCCTGAGGTTGATATCTTCCTGGGTACAGGTGCTTTTGACAGAATTGTCCAGGCAGTCAATGGTTCTTCAGATTTTTCAAAATGTCTTCTCCCAGATCCCAATTTATTAACAATGCAGGGTAAAGAAGAGCGCAGGATTCGAAGTTCATCCCATATCGCCTATATCAAAATTGCGGAAGGATGCAGCAGGCATTGTACATATTGTATTATTCCCAGGCTGCGAGGGAAATACAGAAGCCGCAATCATGATGATATTATCGCAGAAGCGCGTTCGCTTGTTCTGTCTGGCGTAAAAGAACTGATAATTGTTGCGCAGGATACAACGAGCTATGGTAAAGATCTAAATATATCCGTTGATTTAAGCGGACTGCTTGAAAGTATTTCAGATATATCTGATGATGTGTGGATAAGGCTTATGTATGGACATCCGGAAAGCATAGATGAATCAATTATAAAAACTGTTGCGAAATACGATAATATTTGCACTTATTTTGACATTCCGGTACAGCATGTCAGTAGTTCTGTTTTAAAAAGAATGCATAGAAAATATACACGTGATGACTTATACAGGTTGTTTGAAAAGATCAGAGAAACAGCACCTGATTGTGCACTGCGAACAACAGCTATGGTGGGCTTTCCTGGAGAAACAGACAAGGACTTTCAACAGTTGTTTGATTTTGCAGAAGATATTTGTTT
The DNA here is from genome assembly GCA_030606805.1 of Deltaproteobacteria bacterium. GTDB lineage: Bacteria > Desulfobacterota > Desulfobacteria > Desulfobacterales > ETH-SRB1 > B13-G4. Next base: position 29,536 of record JAUWFS010000006.1, on the reverse strand, counting down.
CGATCATTTAGGTGTTTTTTTATATTCTGATTCCGAAGATCTGCAATCTCACAGACTTTCCCATCATGTTCCGAAGAACACAGCAAAGGAAAGACATGACCGACTAATGTCTCGCCAGGCAGATATATCTTTGAAAAATAACCAAAAATACATAGGAAGAGTTCTGAAAGTTTTGGTGGAAGAGAAATCAGAAGACAATCTATTTGTCGGCCGAACATATTTTCAGGCTCCGGAAGTAGATGGAATTACATATATTAATTCAAATCAGTTGCAGCCGGGCAGGTTTGCCGGCATAAAAATTACAGATGCTTTTGAATATGATCTGGCTGGAAAAACAGTGTGAGCGACCTGAAAAATAAAATACTTTCCATGGCAAGTGAAGATCTTGCGGAAATTGAACACGCACTTAAACAGAATTTAAGTCCGTATCTTGATCTGGTTGCAGAAGTGGCAAGTCATATATTATTTTCAGGAGGCAAAAGATTAAGGCCCCTGCTGACGATTCTTTCGGCAAGAATTTGTGGTTATAAAGGAAATATGGATAAAACTTATTCCACAATTTTTGAATATTTACATGCCGCCACCTTGCTGCATGACGATCTTGTTGATGGGGCAACTCTGCGGAGAGGGAAACCTGTGGCGCATTCAATATGGGGGAATCCTATTGCAGTTCTGACGGGAGATTTCCTTTTAGGGCGTTCTCTCTCAATTGCGGCTGAAACCGGGCTTCCCAAGGTAATTAAAATTATTACAAAAATTACCGAGGACATGTCCCAGGGAGAAATACACCAGTTAATTAGAATGGGAAATTTAGACCTTACTGAAGATGAGTATATGGAGATAATCCGGCGCAAGACCGCTGTGCTCATACAGGGAGCATGTTGGACAGGCGCCCTCCTTGCAAGTGCTTCGGAAAGAGAGGAAACAGCCCTTTCAGAATACGGCTTTAATCTGGGGATTGCTTTTCAGATGGCGGATGATCTGCTTGACTATACATCAGCTACAAACATTCTTGGGAAGGAGATCGGAACAGACCTGAAAGAAGGAAAACTTACACTTCCTGTAATATATTCTTTAAAAAAAGTTAATTCTGAAGATAGGATTATTATGGAAAAAATAGTTACCGATAAAAATTTTTCTTTTAATGATTTTGAAATATTGATAGGATTATTAGAAAAATGCGGTGGGCTTGAATATACAAAAAAACTTGCATCAAAATATATTGAAAAGGCGAAAAACTCTATTCTATTCTTTGAATCTTCTGAAACAAAAGAGTTACTTTTAAATATAGCAGATTATGCTCTGATTCGTAAGGCTTAATACATGTATCTTTTTTCATTGATTAAAAAATCGTTTCTTATAATTTTTATACTTGCAGTTGCCGCAAACTTATCAGCTATTGTTAGTGCTGAGGAAAATGCTTCGGAAAAAATCATTGAGGTAATAGGAACGGGCGCAATTCAAGGTGGTGATGTTGCAAAAGCGAGGGATCGGGCGATTAAAAAAAGCCTGGTTTCTGCGGTTGAGTTTGCTGTTGCGGACCTTTTGCCCATTGAGTCGATGATACAGAATTTTGAAACATTAAATGAAATTCTCTATGATAACTCTTCAGAATTCGTTGCAGACTACAAAGTCCTTACGGAATTAAAATCCGGAAGAACATACAGAGTACTTGTTCAGGCGACGGTATCAACCTCTGTAATCGAGCAGCAGTTGATGAACGCAGGCATAAAGGTTTGCAAAAAAAACTTGCCTGAAATTCTTTTTTTTATTGCAGAGCAAAATTTTAGCGACATCTCGCCACGTTACTGGTGGTCGGAAGATTTAACTTTTTTTAAAGGTTATACAGAGATTGCCATGACCGAGAAGATGTTGGAAAATGGGTTCTCTGTAATTGATCAAAAAAGGTTAGTATTAAATGAAGAATTTGAAACTTTAAAAGATAAGGCTGATCTCAGCAATCAGGATGCTGTGAGCCTGGGAGCTATTTTGCAGGCAGATGTGGTAATAGCGGGAAATTCTAAAGCAGATATAGCTCCGAATATTATGGGAAAAAAGATAAAATCATTTAAGGCTATTGTGTCGGCCCGTGCATTGCGGACAGACACAGGAGAAGAAATTGCTTCTACCGTTCAGACATCGGTCTCTGTTAATCAAGATAATATCGTGGGTGCAAGGGATGCTCTTTCTAATGCAGGATATCTTGCAGGCAGGGACCTGGCTTCACAGATAGTCAGGGAATGGCATGAAGAGGTTAAAAAAAGCATTACAACTCTTGTGATCATTGTTGAGGGCACTAGAGATTTATCAAACTTTGTCATTTTTCGCGCTGAATTGAACGAAATACCTGGTATTGATTCATTACAGACAAGCGAAATGAAAGCCGATGAGGCAACAATAGTTGTGGATTTTCAGGGAAATGCAAAGGAGCTTGCAGATGCCTTGATGTTGAAGAATTTTGAATCATTTGGTATTAATATATATGAAATCTCTCAAAGCCATTTAAGAATCAGACTTGTTTCGAGCTAAAATAAATTGACTATAAACATTCCTAATAGTTTAACTGTCATCAGAATACTGCTGACTCCTATTTTTGTTATTTTTCTGCTGAAAGATTTATTATCATTTGCTCTTTTGACCTTTACCATAGCTGCTATAAGCGATGCTTTAGACGGGCTTTTTGCAAGATATTTTAATCAGCATACAGAACTTGGGGCTTACCTTGATCCTATAGCAGATAAGCTCCTTTTAACTTCGGCTTTTGTAAGCCTGGCAATTCTTAAAATAGTACCTGGCTGGCTGACGGTTATTGTAATAAGTCGTGATATTTTGATACTGCTCGGAGTTACTATTTTTGCAATGACTAATATTAATTTTGATGTAAAGCCGAGTATTGCCAGTAAATGTACTACCGTTGCCCAGCTTTCCACAGTCTTTTTAGTCCTTCTCAATCCAAAGTTCCCCGATTTTTATACGATTCAATTGTCACTATACTGGCTCACGGCCGGGCTTACAATAATATCAGGCCTTCATTATATTTACATAGGCATGAATATTATTCAGGATGCTTCAGGAAATAGTCAGGCGCAAAAATAATTCAATGGACGGGAATCGGCATTTTAGAGGCTAATATGTCAAAAAAGATAAGAGTTCATGCAATAATAAGCGGCAGAGTCCAAGGAGTTTTTTTTAGAATGGAAACAAAACGCGCGGCAGATAGCTGCGAGGTTTTTGGATGGGTAAGAAACAGAAGAGATGGGACAGTTGAAGCCGTTTTTGAAGGTAATGAAGAAAATGTAAACTCAATTCTTGAATGGTGCAAAAACGGCCCGCGCCTTGCTGATGTTAAGAAAGTGGATATGGATTTGGAAGACTATACAGGTGACTATTATGAGTTTGAACTCAGATACTAAGGAACGTGGACGAATTAACTTCCACAAGTAGGCGCATAGATTTGGGTCAAATTTGTTCGATCTCAGACCACAAAAGTTGATGGAATGGCGAGCTATTTCAATGTTTTTGTGATTTGAAATCGGGCAAAGGTGGCCTGAAGCTGTGATGCATAGTTGGGGAAGTTATTTCGTCCATGTTCATAAGGTTGCGAGGAAAGATTTCAAAGCTGATGTGATTTCCCTGTTTCATCTGTATGTGTGCGGGCACGTACAGGCAGGGTGAATTTATATTCATAAATGATTTACTACTTTAAAAGGAGCCTTGTACATTGCTTCGCAAATTAACCAAAGAATAAATTTGTAGTTTATTGGGAGGTAAAAAATGGCTGAATATGTAGAAAAGAGAGCTTATGAGCGTTATGATTATGAGGCACCAATAGAATATAAGCATTACGATAAAAATGATTATTACGCTGCTAAAACGTATAATTATAGTATGGGAGGTATGTATTTTGAATCTGATTATGATATACAGCCTGGGGCAGATATTTACATCAAAATGAATAATTATTCTGCTGATACTTCTGCTAAGGTAACATGGTGTAAAGAATATTCGGCTTCAGATTCATCGTATTATGGAGTGGGTGTTAAATATTATGAAAACAAGTAGATATCTCTTATTAAAAGGTCAATGATTTAGAAGTTGTTTGTTGCTGAACAAGCTATACAATTTTTCGACCTGTGCGGTTAGCTTTTGAATAAAACTGTTCAACATCCTTTTTACCTCATTGACCTGTTGATTAAGTTCTCTATCTGTTTCATCCTGTATATGATTGAGATCGCAAGATAGAAGCAGATGATATTCCATCCCTTTTCAATGCTAACGGCTAAATGCTAATGGCTAACCGCACAGCTCGCAATTTTTTAGATATTGGAAATATATAAACATGCCCGAAACTCAAGATAAATACATAAAAGCTCTTATGGATATCAGCAGGGCCATTACTTCCGACCTGTATTTGGAAGATATTCTTAAACTAATTGTGATGGTTACGGCAAGGGTAACCGGAGTTGAAATTTGTTCATTGTGGCTTATAGACGAAAGGGTTAATCCCACAATGATACGACTAAAAGCTTCTCAAGCTATTGACCCTGAGTATATGAAAGACAGATCACTAAGCATGGATGAAGGAGTTGTTGGCTTTGTGGCTACTCATAAGAGGCCGCTAATTGTCGAGAATGTACTTGATGAGCCTAGATTCAAGGAAAAAGAAATGGCAAAGAAAGTTGGGCTCGTATCAATGGTTAGCGTGCCTCTTCAAGTCAAGGATGAAAAAGTGATAGGTGTATTAAACTGTTTTACGGCAAGCCGGTATAAATTTTCTGAAACAGAAGTCAACTTGATAATTACTGTGGCAAATCAGGCGGCTGTTGCAATACTTAATACTGAACTTATGGTAAAAACCAAGGTTGTCCAGGAGGAACTTGAAACACGCAAGCTGGTAGAACGTGCAAAGGATGTCCTCATGAACCGGCGGAATAAAACCGGAGAGGAGGCATATCACTGGATTCGAAAGCGCAGCATGGATACCCGCAAATCAATGCGTTGTGTTGCTGAGGCGATCATTCTTTTAGAGGAGCTTGAATAAGTTGTCAGCGTTCAAGGCAATCTTTGGAAAGTTTTTTGTCGAATTCTACAGGATAGCATCCGTCAAAACATGCCTTGCAGAATTTATTTTTAGGATCCGAAAAGCCTGTTGAATTTAAAAGGCCTTCCAGGCTGAGGTAGTTAAGGCTATCCAGGCCCAGGAAATTTTTGAGTTCTTCAATTGACTTATTTGAGGCAATCAGCTCACCTCTCGTTGAAAAATCAATTCCGTAATAGCATGGAAAGCAATGGGGCGGGCAGCTTACGCGCATGTGCACGCGGTTTACGCCAAGCTTGCGCAGGGCTTTGACTCTTGTTTTAACTGTGGTTCCCCTGATTATGGAGTCTTCAATTATTATAATATCTTTTCCTTTCAGAAGCTCTTTTATGGGATTGAGCTTTATTCTTACTCCAAAATCACGCATACTCTGGGTCGGCTGGATAAAAGTTCTTCCGACATAGTGATTTCGTATCATAGCCATTTCAAAGGGAATTCCTGTTTCCTCCGAGTACCCTAATGCTGCATAGGTGCCTGAATCAGGAAACGGCATTACAAGGTCAGCATCAACAGGAGCTTCTTTGGCTAAACATCTGCCGTGCGCCTTTCTCATCAGATAGACATTTTGTCCGAATATTATACTGTCCGGTCTTGCAAAATAAATGAACTCAAAAATGCAGAATGAGCGCTTTGGCGTACCGGGCGCTTTAATGCTTTTTATGCCGTCTTTGCTTATAATTACTATTTCACCCGGGTCGATTTCACGCACAAATTTAGCCTGAACAAGATCCAGGGCGCATGTTTCTGAAGCCAGTACATAATGTCCGTTCAGTTTTCCGAGGCACAGCGGCCTGAATCCGTTTGGATCCTTGATGCCGATTATTTCTCCTTTGCTTGTAAGTGCGACAAATGAAAAAGCTCCCTTTAATCTTGACACAGTTTTTACCAGGGCATTTTCAAAGCCATGTTTCATGTTTTTGACAAAAAGATGGAGGAAAATTTCGCTGTCCATGGTAGTCTGAAAGATCGAACCTGACTCCTCAAGCTCATTCTTTAGTTGTAGAGCGTTAACAAGATTTCCGTTATGTGCCACCGCATATGATTTATTCCTGTGGCGGACTACAAACGGCTGGGCATTTGAAATTGTTGAACTTCCGGTGGTGGAATAACGCACATGCCCTATGGCGCTGCCTCCTTTTAATGTTTCCAGATGATCTATTTCAAAAACATCGGGTACAAGGCCCATGCCTTTATGCACAGTGATATCATTATCGTTTGCAACAGCTATGCCCGCACTTTCCTGCCCTCTGTGCTGAAGAGCATACAGGCCAAAATAGCAGAGCTTTGCAGCTTCAGGATAGTCATGCATCCCAAATATTCCGCAGGCCTCTCGTGGTTTATCTAAAAAATTCATCAAATATATTCCTGAATACATTTTACGGAAAGTTTTTTTTTGGTAAGCGCTGCAATACCTTTACATATTGCATTTGCTCCGGCTATAGTTGTTGTATACGGGATGTTGAATTTAATGGCGGCACGTCTTATGTGATATCCATCGCATTTTGTTTTTTCCCCTGAGCCGGTATTTATGATCAGATGAACTTCATTGTTCATAATTGCATCTATTACATGCGGACGTCCTACTGAAACCTTGTTTACTACAATATTCGGTATGTCATGGTTTTCTAAAAACCTGGAAGTTCCACGTGTTGCCATAATCTTAAAACCCATTTTATGAAACTGGGATGCAACATTAGTTACTGCTGTTTTATCATGGTCTTTTACACTTATAAAGACCATTCCCGAAATCGGCAGATTGTATCCGGCTCCGAGCTGGGATTTTGCATAGGCATGGCCAAAATCCGAATCAATTCCCATCACTTCTCCTGTTGATTTCATTTCCGGTCCAAGAAGTGCGTCAACATCCGGCAGCCTGGAAAAAGGAAGAACAGCCTCTTTGACTGAAACATGTAAAGGAGTTTTTTCAGAGGTGAGTCCCAGGTCTTTTAGAGTTTTGCCAAGCATTACTTTTGTGGCCAGTTTTGCAAGGGGAACGCCGGTTGCCTTGCTGACAAAAGGAATTGTTCTTGAAGCCCTGGGGTTAACTTCCAGGACAAAAAGCCGATTATCTTTTATAGCATACTGAACATTCATCAAGCCTATGACATTTAACTCTGATGCCATGGCTATTGTAGCGTTCCTGATCTCATTGAGAGTTTGAGCGTTAAGGCTGTAAGGGGGGAGGACGCAGGCTGAATCTCCTGAATGTACACCTGCTTCTTCTATATGCTCCATAATCCCGCCGATTATAGTTGTTTTTCCATCAGAAATGGCATCTACATCGACTTCGACAGCATCTTCTAAAAATTTGTCTATAAGCACAGGATGCTCAGGAGATGCAATGATTGCAAGCCTTGTAAAATTTTCAAGTTCACTGCGGTCATAGACAATTTTCATTGCCCTTCCACCAAGTACATAGGAAGGACGCACAATTACGGGATATCCTATCTTTTCTGCTGCTTTTACAGCTTCTTCTACCGTAATTGCAGTACTGTTTTGCGGCTGGACCAGGTTCAGTTTTTTTAACATTACCTGAAAAAGTTTGCGATCTTCAGCGCGGTCAATGCTTTCCGGCTGTGTACCGAGAATAGGGACACCGGACTCAGATAAAGGCACGGAAAGATTAAGGGGTGTCTGGCCCCCAAACTGGACAATGACACCCACAGGCTTTTCTGTCTCCACGATATGGAGAACATCCTCTTTTGTAAGCGGTTCAAAATAAAGCTTGTCAGACGTATCATAGTCTGTGCTGACTGTTTCAGGGTTGCTGTTTACCATTATGCTCTCAACGCCTTCTTCTTTAAGCGCAAATGAAGCATGTACACAGCAGTAATCAAACTCAATTCCCTGGCCGATTCTGTTTGGGCCGCCGCCCAGGATCATAACCTTTTTCCTGTTTGAAACTCTGGCTTCGTTTTCTGTTTCATATGTTGAATAAAAATACGGAGTAGCGGCCTTGAATTCAGCAGCACAGGTATCAACCAGTTTATATACAGGATTTATATTATGTAAAGTACGATACTGCTTTATACTGTTTTCACTGGTGCCTGTAAGATGCGCAATCTGAATGTCTGAAAATCCCAGGGATTTTGCCTGTTCTAAAAGAGATGCAGGCAGAGCAGCGCCGTTGAATTTATGAATATTTTGTTCGAATTCCACTATCTGCTTAATCTGATATAAAAACCAGGGGTCAATACCGGTTAATTCATTAATGTATTGAATTGACATTTTGTTTAAAAATGCATGGCGAAGATAAAAAATTCTCAATGAATTCGGAGTGGCAAGCTTCTGCTCAATTTCAGATAAAGACGGAGGTCTTCCTTGCCGGTCGGAAAAATCCTTTCCATCAGCTCCAAGACCATATCTGCCGATTTCAAGGGATCTTAGCCCTTTTTGAAGGGCTTCTTTAAAGGTTCTTCCAATTGCCATTGTTTCGCCGACCGATTTCATGGATGTAGTAAGATAATCCCGGGTTTCCGGAAATTTTTCAAATGTCCAGCGAGGTATTTTGACAACACAGTAATCAAGGGTAGGTTCAAATGATGCAAGGGTTTCCCCTGTAATGTCGTTGGGAATTTCGTCAAGTGTATATCCAACAGCCAGCTTTGCCGCTATTTTTGCAATTGGGAAGCCTGTAGCCTTGGAAGCAAGGGCTGAGCTTCGCGATACCCTTGGATTCATCTCTACTACTATCATATCGCCGTTTTCAGGATTAATAGCAAACTGGACATTTGAGCCGCCGGTGTCCACACCGATTTCTCTCATTATTGCGATAGAGGCATCCCTCATCTTCTGGTATTCTTTATCGCTGAGAGTCTGAGCAGGCGCAACCGTAATGCTGTCACCTGTGTGTATGCCCATTGGGTCCATGTTTTCAATGGAGCAGACAATAACTACATTGTCTTTATTGTCCCTCATGACCTCCAGTTCATATTCCTTCCAGCCCAGAACAGATTCTTCAAGCATAATCTGTCTGATTAAACTCGCATCCAGGCCTGCCTTGGCGTATTTTTCCAGGTCTTCGGGATTATAGGCTACACCTCCGCCTGTTCCACCGAGAGTGAAGCTTGGGCGTACAATTATGGGGAACCCGATATCAGCAGCAATACTTCGGACATCTTCCATATTTGTTGCAATGCCGCTTTCAGGTATGCGCAATCCTATTTTATTCATGGCGTTTCGGAAGAGGTCTCTGTCTTCAGCCTTATTGATACTTTCAATTGAAGCCCCGATCATTTCAACGCGGCATTTTTCAAGAACACCTGTTTTTGCAACCTGTATAGCAGTGTTAAGACCTGTCTGGCCGCCCAGAGTGGGCAGCAATGCGCATGGACGTTCTTTTTCTATTATTGCCGCAACCATTTCAGGAGTTACAGGTTCAATGTAGGTTCGATCCGCCATTTCAGGATCGGTCATAATTGTTGCCGGATTGCTGTTGATGAGAACTACTTCAAATCCTTCTTCACGCAGAGCCTTGCATGCCTGGGCGCCCGAGTAGTCAAACTCGCATGCCTGACTGATTATAATAGGGCCGGCGCCAATTATCAGGATTTTGTTTATGTCTGTACGTTTCGGCATTATAGTCTTATCATTTTAGCAAAATCATCAAAGAGATACCTTGAATCGTGGGGACCGGGAGATGCTTCGGGATGGTATTGTACGGCAAAAATCGGCAGTTCACGATGCCTGAATCCTTCAAGTGTATTATCGTTCAGGTTTTTGTGAGTTATTTTAATATTTTTTTCATTCAGGCTGTCTATATCTACAGCAAACCCATGATTTTGAGATGTTATTTCAATCCTCCCTGTTAAAAGATTTTTAACAGGCTGGTTTGAGCCTCGATGTCCGAATTTTAACTTGAATGTTTTTCCTCCCAATGCCAGCGCAAGCAACTGATGCCCAAGACAGATACCGAATGTCGGGCAATATGACAGAAGACTTCTGATGGTATCTATTGCGTATGAGACAGGTTCCGGATCACCAGGACCGTTTGAAAGAAAGAGCCCGTCCGGTTCAATAAGTTTTATAGTCTCAGCGCTTGTTGTGGCCGGAACAATTAGAATTTCAAAACCAGCATATTCAAGACATCGTAAAATATTGTATTTTATCCCGAAGTCAAAGACCACAACAGAATGTTTGCTTCCGCTGTATTTCCATATATTTTTGCTTAAAGGGACATCTTTTCCGATATAAACAGGCTTTTCTTGTGTCCAGAAATAAGGAACTTTTGTTGTTACTTCTTTTACAAGGTCTTGTCCTGCCATGCTTGAAATTCCCCGTGCACGTTTTACACAGGAGGCAGGGTCCGGATCATGGGTGGTTATGAATGCACGCATGGCACCGGTTTTTCGGATATGCCTTGTAAGAGCGCGTGTATCAAACTGCTCAATGCCCAGTATCCCCTGGGCTTTCAGATAATCTGCAAGAGTGGAAGTTGATCTGAAGTTGCTCGGGAAATCTTGATATTCTTTAACCAAAAAAGCGGAAACCTGTATCCTGTCAGACTCAATATCTTCGGCGTTAATACCATAATTGCCGATAAGAGGATATGTCATGGTAACCATCTGTCCCCTGTATGAAGGATCGGTCAATACTTCCTGATATCCTGTCATGCTTGTATTGAATACGATTTCTCCCCAGGCCTCTCCGGGTCCTGTAAAGCTGCGGCAGTTGAAGGTGCGTCCGTCTTCTAAGGCTAGTATGGCTTTCATGTTATGGGTTCACGGTTCACGGTTGAGGGTTCCGGGTTACTCAACAGGTTCGTTTTTTATAATATTCCATATACCGCAAGGACAGGCTTTTGCGCAGAATCCGCAGCCAATGCACCTTGTTTCATCTACGACCATCTCAAAATCATTATTTTTTATTTCCTTCCTGCTGATGGCTGACTGAGGGCATACTTCAATACATATCCCGCAGTCCCGGCAGGTTCCGCAGGATGAACATTGTGAGCTGCACTGCTCAATGTCATCAAAGCCGGTTATTCTTGGATCAAAATATTCCAGAGTAACCCGCTCACGATGAATCATTTCGCGGGTATCGTCAAGTGATTTTTTGCCTTTCAGGATGTTTATTATTGCTTTCCCTGCTTTTCGGCCGGACCCGATAGCATCTGTTAAAAGCCCTGGTTTTACTGCATCGCCGATTGCAAAAATTTTGGGATCAGTGGTTTGATAGTAGTCGTTAACTACAATGAACCCGTGTTTTGTGGCCACGTTTTCCGGAAGAAATTCTATATCCGGGGTGTCCCCGATAGATATAATTACAGTGTCCGCAGGTATGACTTCTCCTGTCATAAGCTTAACACCTTTTTTTGTAATTTCCTTTGTAAAGCACGGCCATCTGAATTTTGCGCCGATAGCTTCGGCATCTTCTCTCTCTTTGCCAAATGAGGCCGGTGCCTGAACATCTATGAGTGTAATATCTTTAGCTCCAAATCTGTATGCCTCGGTTGCCACATCGCATCCTACATTTCCGGCACCAATAATAACTACTTTTTCTCCGGGTTTTGCCTTACCTGTTTTTGCCTGTATCAGAAAATCAAGAGCAGTTATCATTAGCTCTTTGCCTGGGATAGGGATTACTCTTGGCTTTTGTGCACCTATAGCGATAACTATAAAATCAAAATCCTCCCTGAGCTGTTCGATTTCTTTCCGTTCAAGACGCTGCTGGAGATGTATATGTGGAATAACTTTTTTAATCCTTTCCAGTTCTTTTGTGATTACTTCTTTTGGAATCCGGCTGTCCGGAATAACTGAGGATATCTTTCCTCCCAGGGTTTTTGACATATCATAAACAGTTACTTCATGCCCGTGCTGCCTGAGCTGCCATGCAACAGAAATTCCTGCGGTGCCGCCGCCGATTACGGCGATTTTATTTCCACTTAATGGCGGTAGTTCCGGAAGTCTCGCATTTATGCTTGCCTTGCCGAGTTTTTTTACATCTATTGGAACCATGTCTGCTAATTGCCTGGTGCATGACTGCATGCATAGATTAGGGCATAGATAACCGCAAACAGAGGCAGGAAAGGGCGTATATGCAAGGGCCATGTCTACAGCCTCGTCAATACGGCCTTCCCTTATCAATTGCCATCGATCACGGACAGGAATACCTGCAGGGCAACCGGCTTCACAGGGAGCTGCATATTTTTTATTTTCCCATACAGGAACAAAACGTCTCAATTCGCCGGTCGTAATAAGAGGTATGTGGCTTCTGTCCAGGTCCGTAAGATCTCCAAATATACCTCCTCTGCCAAGCTCTTTATCCCATATTTCTTCATGAAAAGATTCCATGGTACGGAGCTGCCGTCCGGTTCTTTCCTGCGGTGTACGTGTGGTTAAAAGCTGCCACTCATTTTTATCAGAGAGAGTTTCAAAAAGTTCCGGCCTGCCAATGTTTTTAAGAAAGATTTTCAGATTTTTAGTAAGCCAGTCCCAGTCTTCATCTGTAATCGGCACAATTTTAGCGTCCGGCTGACTGAAGCCCTTGTGTGAACCGCGGAAAAAAGCCTTTCCGGCTACCATACCCACAAATGGCCGAAACCCCAGAATATTATCGGGTGACTGTGCTTCAAATCCGCAAATAACAGCAATTCCTCCGGCCATGAATTCACCGAAATAATCACCAGCAGAGCCAAGAACCCACAATTCAGGGGGATCAAAACGAGGGTTGTGTTTTGTCATGGTCATGCCGCGGGAGCCGATATTACCGGCGATGTAAATTTTACCCTGAGCCATGCCGTTTGCTATTCCGTTTGAAGCATTCCCCTGAACAACTATTTGGGCTCCGGCATTAAGCCATCCAACATCATCAGATGCAGGTCCCATGATTTCAATTAATGTATTTGGAAATCCCAGTGATCCAACACGCTGCCCTGGATGCCCTTCTATCCTGATATGAACTTTTTCATTACCTGCTTTCCACAGACGTCCGCCAATCCCATGCTGGCCAAAGGCTTTTATCTCCAGATATCTATGGCCATCAGCAACAGCTTTCTGGATTTGTTCTTCAAGGATACGTGAGTCCAAGCGTTCCCCATATATTTTACCGGAAATTATGTAATATTGATTGTCGTTCATTTAATTCTCCGAATTGAATTAAGAAATTCGCAATAGTTCACCACGGATTTTCACTTAAATTACACTGAATTATCAAAATACTTTTTTCAACATTATAACCAGCACCAAGCTCTTCATAACTCCCGTGCTGTAGCTGTGATTTTATAGCTCAAATCTTCATAGAGTAACTTACTTATTGTTTATAATTTTCAGTGAGACTCCGTGTCCTTCCGTGGTGAATTTTTACAGAAATTTAAAAAAATCCTTAATCCTAAACAACATGTTTTATAGCAAGACGATTTGCAGCGTTGTAATCATTTATTCCTATGGCATCAGACATTCCTATTGGAAGGGATGTTGAGCGTCCTAAGGGTGCGAGAATTTTTTTAAGTTCTGTGTCAAAGCTCAGAAAGACGTCCACTACACGCTGTGCTACCTCATCCACATCGAGACGCCTGTAAAGACGTGGGTCTTGAGAAGTGATTCCCTTCGGGCACAATCCAATGTTGCAGATGTTGCACCTGTCTGTTTCAGACCCTAAACATCCGGCAGCAGCCTGCATGATATATTTGCCGATTTGTACACAGCTTGCGCCCAGCATGATGAGTGCAGCAGCATTTGCTGCTAAATTACCATTTTTCCCAATGCCTCCCCCTGCAATAAGCGGAATTTCATTCTGCATTCCTGTTTTGACAAGGTTGAGATAAGCGTCGCGTATATTGCTCGCTATTGGATGCCCCATATGATTCATTGAGACATTGTAAGCAGCACCGGTTCCGCCGTCTTCTCCGTCAATGGCAAGGCCGGCAGCATAAGGATTTCTGGTCAGGTTGTTCAAAACCGCCAGAGCTGTTGATGTGGCGGAAATTTTAGGATAAACAGGAATCCTGAAACCCCAGGCCATTGACATGGACTGTATCATCTTTGCAACTGATTCTTCTATCGAGTATTGCGTCTGATGTGTGGGCGGGCTTGGAAGGTTTACTCCTGTGGGCACACCACGGATTGCTGCAATCAGCTTGTTAACTTTGTACCACATAAGAAGCCCTCCATCACCGGGCTTTGCTCCCTGTCCATATTTTATTTCTATGGCGCAAGGATCTTCCTTCATATCAGGAATATTATGAATAATTTCATCCCAGCCAAAATAACCGCTTGCAATCTGAAGTATAACATACTTTAAAAACCTTGAGCGAAGCAATCTCGGCGGGCAGCCGCCTTCGCCCGTACAGATACGAACAGGCATAGATAATTCTTCATTAAGGTAGGACACACCCAGTTGAAGCCCTTCCCACATATTTGGCGACAGAGCTCCAAAAGACATCCCCCCTATCATAAGAGGATATATTTCTCTTACAGGCGGTATCCAGCCGTTTTCGTTAAGAAAACTTAAATTTTCTTCAGGAGATAAAATTTTTCCGAGCAGCGTTGTAAGCTCAAATTCGTGACGGCCGGCATCAAGTGCAGGGTCTGTCAGCATTGAGATCCTTATAAATTTTATCGTGTCTAAAAGACTGTCCGGAGTATTTCGCCTGCCTCCGCGACGGCGGGGTTGCCCACCCTGATTAATATGATATCTAAGTTTATCTACCTCGTCACTTTTTGCAGGTATTATCGCGTCATTAGGACAGACCAGATTGCACATAGCGCATCCAACACAGCTATATGCCGGATCAGTTTTCTGCCTTATTCCGTAATAAATCTTAAAATCATTAGATGGAGTACTTTCCAGTCCAATGCTTGCTTCTATGGTTCTTTTGCGAAAGACTCCCAGTTCAATTGCATTTACCGGACATACGGCAGTACATTTTCCGCAAAGAGTGCATTTGTCTTTATCCCATATGATTTGCCAGGGCAGATCTTTTATACTTAAAGTGGAAGGGGTAATTGGTCTGTTTGACGACATATTTTAACCTCCTGACGTTCAGGGTCTACTATGGCTGTGTCAAGATGCATTGGTTGAAAGTCTTTACTCTTGTCACGGTCGGGGAGAGCTGCATCGAGTCCGCATATTTCAGAAGAAAAGGCAAAAACTCCCTGCTTTCCTCCCACAACACCAGGCCGCAGTTTCTTTCTATCCTGAGCCATGAAAAGGGTATTGTTGGGCAGACATCCAATTATACAGTTTGGTCCGTCTATTATAAGTCTTCTGCAAGAATGTTTGAGCTGTTTTAAAAAGAAAGCATTTGGATGATCTTTAAGATCTTCATTCTGAAGCGGGGTTATAATATGTTTGTAAGCTTCAATGCCAAGTCCGAGCTTTGCAGATATATAATGCAGAATATGCGTGAAAACTTCCGAATCCGACTGGTAACCCATGTACCCGTGAAATCCTCTTGATGTTAGATATTCCCTGATGGGTATAAATGCGGTATTTTCTCCATTGGTCATTGTGGAAAAACCCTGAATGAAAAAAGGATGACACGCATAAAGATTGATCTCATAATTGGTATTTTGTCTGCCCTGTGCCATTATTATCCCGGCCTCCAGCTCGGGGCGGTCAAGTTTTAAATAGTTTGCAACATCCATGGGACTGCCGATTTCTTTAATCATAATTGTGTCAGGCCAGAAGGAGAAGACTATCATATCTTTTTTTTCTTCCCCCATTTCGCGAAGCTGAAGACGTATTATAAGAAGTCTTTCATGCAACTCCTTGCGGCTTAATCCATCCCACTCCTCCGGATATTCATAGGCACGGACAAGGTATATATCTCTCTTCGGCACCCATTTTGGCGGCGTTTTAGGGACTTTAATAGACAACTTGTATTTGGTCATAAAACCGATTTCCATCATAAATGTGTCCAGACGCCTTAACCCTTTTTCGCTGAAAACACCTGACAGAATAGGGGCATCCTTCATATTTTTAAAAGGTCCTCCCAGGTCACGCAAAAAAAGGCCTACGCCAGAACCGTCATGCCCTTCGCGCATAACATCCAGAGCCTCTATTGCTTTCATTGGAGACATGGGGTTATCGCTGGTTATCGCAAATAAACGGCACATTATTTTCTCCCTATATACAGAACTCGTGAGTCATAAGTTTATAGTATGTTTCCATTTTTTTGGTCTATTTTATTAATAGGTTAGAGACTATCACCTGCAATAATGGTTCGTAGCTCTTAGCCGGTAAGCTCAACAGCTCAAAAGCTCAACAGCTCAACAGCTTAACAGCTTAACAGCTCAAAAGCTCGCCCGAAGGGCGCTAAGTTGAGCAATCTAATATAAGAGCGATAGAGCAATAGTCTATAAAGCAATAGATATGCCAAGAAAAAAATAGGAATTTAATCTACTAATATTTCAATATAATTTGTTTATCAAGAGAGAAAAAAGCAAATAACAAAATTACATTTCTGTTAAATTGCTACCTAATAAACTACAAAAATGTTAACTTGATAAAGTTTCGCACCCGATCAGACAGAGCAGACAACCATAGATGCCGTCGAGTTTATCCGCCGCTTCCTGCTGCACGTGTTGCCAAAAGGCTTTACGCGGATCCGGCATTATGGTCTGTTCGCAAACCGGTGCAAACGTGAAAATGTTCTAAGATGCCGGGAACTGCTCGGACTTTCACGGGAGTTGCCGGAAGTTGTCAACCAGTCAGTTCAGGAGATGATGCAGAAACTCACAGGCAAGGACATCACGCTTTGTCCCTGCTGCGGAAAAGGAAAAATGCGCCAGGTTTGCTTGATACCGGAAGGGTCTGGTCCCAGTGGATTTGAAATTTTGCATCCATCTGGGTAGCAGTCTTCATGCTGATTTAGACTGACTATATTAATCATCCAGACAGCCTTTTTGTCACCTGTAACAAGGTTATATGGATGATTGCGCCATATAGTTTGTCAAAGCTCATTGAAGAGCAACAGGAGAGGTGTGCCCAAACCTGGCGGTATTTTGGCCGGAAGTTACTATAACATGCCTCATGTAAAATAAATTTGGCCATTCTAATGCCTTTTTTAGCTCATATGTGCTAAATTTTAGATCGATGAAAGTAATAAACTTCGAAAATTTACATATCCTGACGCAGAATCACAACTTTACAATCCCCATAGATAATGGTAGGTAATTAGCTACTGATCGGAGCGGCACAGTCCAACAAAGTTTTATCCATCATCCCGCTGATTAAACGTATCGTCCGAGCTTTTCAAACTGTTTCCGCCAAACCGGGCTTTCCAGTATTCTTGTCCTGCGGGACAATGGATAAAACTCTATACGTTAGTCTTCGGAAAATTGCTTTAGCCTCAACTCTTTATAAGTCAATGATATTAAAGGAGAATATTCATAATGGAGATTGCGAAAAAAATAATTAGTGTTCCAATTATGTTTGTAGGCGCATTTTTAATGTTGGCAGCGATTCTTCCGTTTACTGCAAGAACCGTATTTATTATGGGTGAAAGTATTCGTGAAGGTTTATTAGCAGTTGTAGGAGGTGCTATTGTATTGGCAGGTATCGCCATTTGGGGGTGGCAACGTAGAGGTATCGTCCTTGGCACTATATCTATTGTATTTGGAGCAGTATTATCTTTCATGGGAGTCAGCCCGGTGTGGATGAAAGCGATGAGCCCTGAGATAGCCGATAAAATACCAGAAATGTCTGTATTTAGACCGTTGGCTCTTGGCATAATATGCATTGTCGGTGGAATATTCTTAAAAGTTGTACAAAAAAGAACTGACAAGGAAAAACCTTTACTCCATATGCCCGACACTGCACCAACCGCGACAAAAACACCCTCCCAAACCCCAGGCATGACGACTGATACAAATAACAAATCTACAATTAAGAAAAATAAAGACGGGACCTTTTACTCAGCGTCACTTGACGGCCTTTCGAATGAAACTGAGTCGATTTTGCTACTACTTAGTGAGCTTCCTGTCCTAGATGATAATCAAACTGATAGATTTAAAAATAAATGGAATATCACAAAAGAGGGTGAGGGGAATGAAGTCATTTCTAACTTGATAGAACTAATTAAGAAGCGAGACGTACTTATTAGAAAACATGTTGATGGTATAAGCAGTCTTGACGTTTCATGTCAGTTTCACTCCGACCCTTACAAAAGTTTAGGTGTTACCATTTGGCGTCGTTTTCAAAGCGGTAATACAGATGGCATTCAACATCAGATAGTTAGAGTGAGTGAAGACCACTTCATGTATGGCACAGTGGAATAAATTATAATAACTTTCTGAATCCATGGGCCAATGGGGACATTCTATAAAGTGGTAAAGGGGGTCAGTAAAAGGAGTCTGCCGTTGACTCTTGCTATGTGAATAAGAGAAGTAGGAGAAAAAAGATGGCTAACCCGGCAGTTCAGGTAACAGCCAGGGCCGAGCCGTTTTGGAAAGGTACTGGTTGATTGATAATTAATCGTTTAATTGAATTCAGTGGAAGCCCTGGCTGTCCCTGACTTCACCGTTATGCGCCAAAAGAGACAGTCATTATAAATAAAGAAAGGTTTTAGGAAAGCAAGTTAGCACTGTACAAAAAATCAAGGAAATCAATAACAACCAAGATGATATTCTTTTGGAGCAAATAGAAGAAATTGATAGTACTTTATCTGACCATTTTTCTGAGTTACTCATTGTTGATGATAGCTTGACCAGAAAACTTGTCAGCTTCCAGGCTAATAAAACCCGAACACATTATAGATGGTACAAATATAAAGAAGCATTTTCTGCTGATTTAGTCGAGTATCTTTTCCATAAATATAATGTGAACAAAGGGAAAATACTTGATCCTTTTGCTGGTGCAGGAACGTCATTATTTGCATGCTCTTCGCTGGGCTACGGCTCTGAAGGCATAGAAGTGCTACCTGTTGGACAAAAAATTATAGAAGCAAATATTCTTGCAAGAGGCGAACATAAAAAAGATATTATTTCGGGATTAGAGCGTTGGCTGCTAAAGAAACCATGGAATACTAATGGCGAAACTAAGAACTTTGAAGTGCTTCGAATAACTGATGGCGCATATTCAAAAGAAACACACCATAAAATAAAGCGATACCTAAACGACTTAGAATACGAAACTCAAGAATTAAAAGAAATTCTGTTATTTTCCCTCCTGTGTATTCTTGAATCAATAAGCTATACAAGAAAGGATGGACAATACCTTCGTTGGGATTACAGATCTGGCCGAAGGAATGGCAAAAGCACTTTTGATAAAGGGAAAATACTGTCATTCGATGAGGCTATAACGAGTAAGTTCAATCAAATAAAACATGATATACCTCTTAGTGATACAAAAAAGGATTTGTTTTCTTTTATGCAACCAGATGTCCCAACTGGAGATGTTGGTTTATTAAAAGGCTCTTGTTTAGACATTCTCCCTAAATTGGAAAGCAGGTCTTATTCAGGAATAATTACGTCACCACCGTACTGTAATCGATACGATTATACACGCACTTATGCGTTAGAACATGCACTACTAGGAGTCAAAGAAATTGAATTATTGGCCTTGCGGCAAGCCATGTTAAGTTGCACGGTCGAGAACAAATCAAAAGAGCTTATCGATTTCAATAAGGAGTGGCATACAGTTATAGATATTTGCGACAGTTTGCCTTTGTTGCAGCAGATACTCGGTTACTTAGATTATAAAAAAGATAAAAAAGAACTCAATAATATTGGTATTGCTCGCATGGTAAGGGGTTATTTCTATGAAATGGCTTGCGTTATCCAAGAATGTTATCGAGTATTGGATAAAGACCGCATGATGTTCATGGTTAATGACAATGTTAGATACGCTGGGGCTGCAATTTCCGTGGACATAATTCTCTCAAAAATAGCTGAAGATATTGGATTTCATATAGAAAATATTCTTGTCCTGCCTCAAGGTAAAGGGAATAGTTCTCAACAAATGGGTAAGCATGGCCGAGAAGCCTTAAGAAAATGTGTCTATGTATGGAGAAAGGCTAAATAAATGCCATTTAATAATCACTTAAAATCATCCGAGAGCTTAATTACACCATACGAGGAAACGCGAGCCGGATTTATATCCTTGGCATTAGAGAAAAATAGGAAGGCAACGCCTTTTGTTGAGGAAGCAAAAGCGCTTAAGGTATTTGCATTAAAAGCAAAAACACCAAAAGAACTCTTGCAGATAAACGAAATACAAAAATCATTACTTACAGCCGCAGGGATGTCTGATAAGGCAAAGAATCACCTGCAAGAAAACGATAAAAAAGAAGCGATCAAAGGGTTAATAAAAAATTTTCTTGAGCCTTCAGGTAAATTATTTGTAGATGAGCTGATTTATCGTTTCTTACTTACGAGAGGAGATTCCCTTGGTGGTAGCATGAGGAATTTAGCAGGCGCATTGGGTGAATGGCGATTCACGAGAATTCTTATAGCAACATGCTCTGTAAGCGGAATAGATTTTGAGTATCTTGATTCAAAAAGTAAAAATTGGATGAGCCCAAATTCTGAGTCAGAAATAGAGAAGCGGGTTAAAGGATTAAGTTGGATGTCGCACGGGAATGAACGTACTTTGATTTACAATTTAACTGTACCAACAGTGAAAAAGAATGTAGATCTTTGTTTGTTTGATTGTTCACAAAATGAAATAATATTTGGGAAGAATAAAGATTCAGCGCACTATAAACCAGAAAAATATCTTGTTTTGGGCGAGCTAAAGGGAGGTATTGATCCAGCAGGGGCAGATGAGCATTGGAAAACAGCAAACTCAGCACTAGGGAGAATTAGAAAAGCATTCTCAGATAAGAATTGCAATCCTAAAACATTTTTTATAGGTGCAGCCATAGAGAAGGCTATGGCTGAAGAAATATATCAGCAACTAAATAATAATATTTTATCAAACGGAGCCAATTTAACAAATGAAGATCAAGTAGTGTCGTTGTGTGATTGGCTAATTAAAATATAATGCAATAAGCGCATAACAATCGCATTCTCGTGCCAAGATAAATCCGAAACCTTGGAATTGGGAGAAATCCCAGCTTGCGGGACGTTCATTAGTTTATAAGTTGCTGTGGGGCTGAATAGCTTAATTCTAGCGTTGCGAGATGATTGATATACTTCAGCCTTCAGTCTATCCACCTGAGTAATTACAACTAAACCATCCTTTCAATTTCCTTTAACTTTTTATCAAGCTTTTTTTCGGAAACAGGAAAGGCGGTCTTTAGTTCCTGGGCAAAAACAGATACTTTGTATTCTTCGATCAGCCAGAAGTATTCTTCAATTGCCTGCTTTTTTTCTTCCGATACAAAAGAAGAAAGCTTTTTTAACATTTCATTAAGTCCGTCAACATAAATTTTAAGTTTTTTTGCTTTTAACTCATCCTTTTCAAAATTTACGGACGCTCTTTGTGCCCGGATATCAATTGCCTTGATATATCTTGCAATGTGAGTCAGTCTTTCATTGTCGTATAAATCCATAAATCTTTCAGGAACAAGCCTGGACAGTTCGTTTCTCAAGCCATTAAAAAACTGCGGAGTATTGCCGGCTGGTTTGCTTGCATTTTCCAAATTGTAGATAGCTAATCTTGTTTCATGATAGACTTCAAGAACCGGTAATATTTTGTTTATTAACTCCTGCCCTTTTTTAATTATGTCTGGTCCTGTGGATCCGGCATATGAGTAAAACTCATCTTCTGTTCTTATGTTTCTGCTAAATAATCTGTTAATAATACTATCATAAAGCCTTTGCTCAAAAATCTTCGCCCCTACAAAATAGTTGGCCATCTTTTTTTTGTCTTTCGGCAGGATCAGGCTCTTTTTTAAAAATTTCAGATCTTTTGAAAAATATATGCTAAAAAGTGCGGCAACGCCCTTTTCATGAGATCTTATGGCTTCGTCCCTTTTCCGGAAAAGCCGCAACTTTATGCTTTTATTTTCTAATTCAAGGCCGGAATATACAACCCATTTTGTGCCGTGTTTCCCTGTTATGGTGATGGTGTCGGGCAAATCGCCAAAGTCCCATTTTGTTATGTTGATTATTTCCCGTTCTTTTTTTGCGCATTCAAATTCATCAATTTTATCCTGATCCGCCATGCTGAATATATTTCGGCTCAGAATGGTTTTGTCTCTGCCGGAAGAGATGACCTCGCCTTTTGGACCAGTAATAGATATCCGCATTTTAAGATGATCGGGCAGTTGAGCCTCAGACCATATCGAAGGAGCTATGTCCACCCTGAAGCGTCTAAAAATGAATTTGCTCAGAGCCGCTATCAGAGAGGTTGATTCCTCAGGCATTTCATTTACAATTATATCTACGGTATTTGCTACAGGGACAAGCTGTTTTCTGTAATCTTTGGGAAGACTTTTAATAAGTGCGGCTATTTTTTCACTGTACAATCCAGGCACAAGCCATTCAACAGATTCTGCAGGAACAGTTGCTGCAAGTGCTGACGGAACTTTAATGGTTACACCATCATCCCGGCTTCCAGGTTCAAAACTGTAATTGCATTGAAACCGGTGGGTTCCCAAAGTAATCTTGTCGGGGAAAAGAGACAGTTCTTCTTCATCCGGAAAATATCGGAGAAGATCATCTTTTTTCATTCTCAGGAATCCGTCCGTGCCTCTTTTCTTCAGGTGCTGTTTAAGGGTTCTGATATCATAAATTCCCTCAAGCTTTTTGTGATAAAAATCGAAAATATCTTCTTCGCTTGTCAGAATATCCCTTTTTCTTAACCTGTTTTCCATGCTGCTGATTTCATCAATAAGCCTTCTATTATGCTCCATGAATGGTAAGGGTTCTCTAATATCCCCTTCAACCAGCGCACTGCGGATAAAAATTTCCGATGCTTCTTCAGAATTAATCCTTCCATAGGAT
The DNA here is from genome assembly GCA_030606805.1 of Deltaproteobacteria bacterium. Lineage (GTDB taxonomy): Bacteria > Desulfobacterota > Desulfobacteria > Desulfobacterales > ETH-SRB1 > B13-G4. The sequence continues at coordinate 6,607 of JAUWFS010000006.1, read as the reverse complement.
ATGGGCCTTTCGGGAACTATTATCAGGCCATACAGAGCTACCTGTTCACAGGCGACGACTTCGCCTCTGCTTCTTTCCCAGTGCGGCTTCAGATAGGTATATTTGCACTGATTTTTGCCCAGAGCCTCAAGCCATCTGCTGTCGATATCGGCAACCGTTCTGGCAAAGAGCCTGGATGTCTCAACCATTTCAGCAGCTACTATCCATGTTTTTGCTTTGTTGAAAAGCCCTGAACCAGGGAAAATCATCACCTCTTTACCTTTTGCAGCCTGAAAGATGTTTTTTTCCTTTTTTACGGCAATATTAGATAAAAAACCGCTCAATATGGATTTATGAATTACTTCATATTGTTTGCTGTAAAATTCCTGTTCTGAATTATTTGCTTTAGCTGACCCCAAATCCCTGATCCCTGGCCCCTGTCCCCTAAACCCTGACCCCTGGTCCCTGGCCCCCGACCCCTGCAGTACAGTGGAAATCTGCGCATGGATATCATGCCATTCCCTTATTCTTTTAAAGGAAAGATAATGCTTTTTACAGAATTTTTTCATTCTGCTTGTACTTTTTTCCTTTTGCCAGACATCATGATATTTTTTCCAGATATTAAGCAGCGTAATAAAGTCAGATAAAGGATCTCTGAATAATGCATGCATCTGGTCGGCTTCCTGAGTCTTTTCAACGGGTCTTTCACGCGGGTCCTGAATACTTAGAGCAGAGGCGATAATGGCAACTTCATTTAAGCACCCTTCCTGATCTGCTTCTATAAGCATCCGGGAAAGCCTTGGATCAACCGGCATTTGGGCCATAAGCCTGCCTTTTTCAGTAAGAAGAAAAACATCACTTTTTTTTGATTTTTCGGCTTCTGATTTTCCGGCTTTTGATTTCTTGGCCCTTTTTACAGGTTTGATAGCTCCTAATTCTAATAGAAGATCAAATCCGTCGCGTATGCTTCTTGCGGCCGGCCTGTCTATAAAGGGAAAATCTTCTATGTTGCCAAGTTTTAAGGCAATCATTCTCAAAATAACTTCAGCAAGGTTTGCCCTTAAGATTTCTGGAGGTGTAAAAAGCGTGCGGGATAAAAAATCTTGTTCAGGATACAATCTTATACAGATTCCGTTTTCAACACGTCCGCATCTGCCTTTTCTCTGGTCAGCGCTGCTTCTGGATATAGGAACAACAGGGAGAGAGGTTGTTCTTGATCTTGGAGTGTAACGGGAAATACGTGCAAGTCCCGTGTCTATTACATATTTTATGCCCGGAATTGTTATTGAAGTTTCGGCAATATTTGTTGCAACAATGATCTTTCTGCCGGCCAGGCGTGAAAAGACTTTTGACTGCTCTGATGATGAAAGTCTTGCATACAGCGGAAGAATGATCGCACTTTTATAGTTTCTTCCTTCCAGGATTTCGCAGGTTTCGCGAATATCCTGCTCTGTGGGCATAAATACAATGATATCGCCGTAAAGACTTTTTTTCTGCAATTTATCAACAGCAAATGCAGCCATCTCAACATGAGTCCGTTCATCACTGCCTTCAGATTCCTGTTCTATAGTAAAATATTGCACATCAACCGGGTACATACGTCCTGACACTTCTATAACAGGAGCATTATCAAATGCCTTTGAAAACTTTTCCGTATCAATGGTTGCGGATGTTATTATTACTTTAAGATCTTTTCTTTTCTTTAAAAGAGTTTTTAAAATGCCTAAAATAAAATCAATATTAAGGCTTCTTTCATGTGCCTCATCCACTATTATTGTGTCGTATTCGTTCAGATATTTATCGTTCCGGGTCTCGGCAAGAAGAATGCCGTCAGTCATAATCTTTATGAATGCATCCCCGCTGGTTTTATCCTTGAACCTTATTTTGTAGCCCACAGACTTGCCGAGCTCTTCTCCAAGTTCTTCTGCTATGCGCCTGGCAACAGTTGTGGCGGCAATCCTTCTGGGCTGGGTGCACCCGATCTTGCCGTCAATTCCTCTTCCTGCTGCGATGCAGAACTTTGGTATCTGGGTGGTCTTGCCTGAACCTGTCTCGCCGGAGATTATCAACACCTGGTTTTTTGAGATCAAATCAATTATTTCATTCTTTTTGTCTGTAATCGGAAGGCAGGGATTGTAAGTTAAAGCAGGCGGGTTTTTTTCTCTCCATGACTTTTTTTTGATTGAGGCATGAATCTGTTTTTCAAGTTGAATAAATTTTTGTTTAACATTTTTAACAGACAAAATTTTTGTTTTGAAGCGTTTTAAGCGGACAATTTCACGCCTTACAGCCTGCCTGTCGGCGCAAAGAGCCTTAGGCAGAAGTGATTCTATCTTTTTTATCCGGTCATTTTTCATTTATGATTTTGGATTTTTTATGAAGTATATAATTTTCTTGAAATATAATTAATTATATCATAGATATACAAAATTGGTAGAAAAATATTTACAGCCACTCAGGTGGATAGGCTGAAGCCTGAAGCGGATAAGACTTTATACAAAGCAAAAAATAGTGGCAGAAACTGTATGCGTAACTCATAGACATCGTTTCAATACAACCCAGGTCAGGGAAAGAAGTCTTATGATACAAGCAAGGGCTCATACGTTATATCAGATAGGTACGTACGGGCTTTTTTTATTTGATTTTTAAAATAATTATGAAGAGCGGAGCGACATCATTCTTCTTTTTTCAAAGAGTTAGATAGAATGCGGGACGAGATAGAATGCGGAACATCCATAAATAAGTAAATAGCTTGGGTAACCAATAATAATTATCGTTTAAAACAATGAAGAAATATATCCTGATTTTTTCTGTATTTATTGTCTGCGTTTTGATTTACGCTTTCTTTTTTTCATCAATTGCTTTTTCAACAAAAAAGCTTTGACTTTAATCGCAGGCCGCCTGGAGAAGCATTTTTTTACGACTATGCAAATATACTTGAAGATGTAGATGAATACTCAAATAACTACTTGAAAGGGATAAAAGATCGTTATGAAATAGAGGCGGTTATTATAAGTATTCCCTCCCTTGACAACATAAGAACCGTTGAGGAGGCGGCAGTCGAGATATTAAATAACTGGAAAATCGGAAAAGATTACAATGGCAGGGGAATTGTCCTGTTTTTCGCAGAAAAAGAAAAAGAGATTAAACTTGAAGTATCCTATGAACTGGAAGACGTATTTACAGATATATTCTGTGGGTTTGTGGAAGATAAACAGTTAAGACCATACTTTTTAGGCGGACAATTGGGTATCGGTCTGCTGGCGGTTATGGAAGAATTAGAAAACCGCGCTCAAATAAAACACCAGGATGACTATACCGGTGAAATTATTTCCGGATTGGATGATACTCTTTTTTCAGGAGGTGCGGGAGCTAAGCGTGAACTGCTTGAATTTGAGAAAGAAACCGTTGAAAGCTCAGGGTCGCTGTTTCCGGCCGGAAAAACACCTGCCCAGGGATGGGATACATTAATAAATAGCTGGCGAAAGAAAACACGGGACCCAAATCTTGGCGTATATACTGAAATAACCCGCCTGGCCTACAGGGATTACCAAAACCTTCCTGATTCGCGATACAATGAAGATGTAAAAACTTATGGAAGAAAATCCTTTGAAGTAATTCAAAATGAAAATTATGCTGTAATATTTTTTGGAAATAAAAACGGGTGGGAAAATGCTCCTTTTTTATTTTGCAAAACTTCTGATGGCTGGCAGTTTGATATTGTTCATCAACGCAAATATATCAGGATGGGTCCAAATCCCAAATGGGGGATTGAGCGTGCCAATTATCCGTATGTTGATCTTTTATCAAAATGTCCATATTGGATGAGGCAGGACATCCCACTGGAAGAATCGGATATTTATAAAATAAGCGATGATAAAAAAACAGCAGCACATATCAAACAACTCGAAAAAGAGCACAAAGCAAATCCCAACAACATCGATATGCTTATAGAACTTGGGAGACAATATACAATAACATCCCTGGGATTAAAAAGCATAGTCTTATTGAAAAAAGCAAAACAGCTTAACCCCCAAAACCCGCTTTCCTATAAATATCTTTCCGTCCGCTATGTCGACAGCACTTACCAGTATGATAAAGCTATTGAAGAAATGAAAGTTTATATCAAATTAAAGCCTGATGATTTCTTTGGACGAAATTTTCTGGGATATTTATATTTTTGCAAGAAAAACTATAAACAGGCGATTAAAGAGTTTAAGAAAGCAATCAGGCTGAAAAAAGACAATTGCTACGCCTATTGCAAACTATCACGATGTTATGGTCTCCTGCATCTCAACGAGTCCTTGGACGGTGTTTATTTACCGGACAATGAGTATAAAAGATTGTCTGTTGAAATGTATAAAAAAGCTCAATCTACACTGACGCCGGATAAGAGGAGAATAAAGTGGTTGAAAAGCTGGCTGAAAAGCAAAAGGATATTGACTGGATAACAGATCCTAAGTTTCACCAAAGCCACTTTCATGTTAGCCTTCTTTTCGCTTCAAAAGCAAAAACTTTGTTAGCCGGCATGGCCAACAGATTCCCTTCCAAAATTAATGGTTTCGTAAAAAAGTCTTATTTTGTGTTAACTAGTCAATTTTTTTGATTTTTTCGGACATTTTTTTCCTTACTTTTAGTTGCTTATTATTGAATTGCTTCATTTTTATTTATATCACAACAAGCTAAATTTACAAGAAAAAACTCTATTTATTTCCTTAAGGAAAGGGCATTGACTATTGACAAATAAAAATAATTTCTGTAAAAAGCACATAATATATCCTGAGGAAATGAGCACATGAGTATTTTTTATGACACACTTTTGTAAGAAAAATCTGATCAAATTTATTCACAATTCAAGATTTACCAACTCGCCTACAAGTCGTTTGATTACTCACTATCTTATCCTCTTTCTTATCATGCTTATATCATTCCTGTTTTTGGGTATGGTGACTGGCGCCTATCGTGATGCCTGTCATAACCCTTGGCACGGCATTGACAGCCTATACCGCTCGAATCCTGCGTTCTGCCATTATTGAGATAAGGAGACAGCCAGTGAAATTATTTTCAGTTAATCAATCATTTCGAAAAGCAATCCTGTCTTGTTGTTTTATTACTATACTTCTAATCCTTGGAACTGATTTATCGTGCGCGCATGATGTTCAACCAGAATCAATGGGACATCATATATTTGTTCGTTTGAGTTCGGGGTTTGTAGCTATAGATTATACGCTGATTCAGACCGAGCTTGCAGATACACATGAAATACTGACTATGAATGCAGATCGTGATTCCAATATAACCGAAGAGGAAAAAGATAAGTTTTTTCGCAAAAAGGCATCCGACCTGTTTAATCACCTCAATATTACCCTCAATAATACCCCCCTTGATTTTGAACTGATGAGCATGTTTTGCAGTAATGCCCAGACAAGAACATTTTATTACAGGGCGGATATTCCAAATGGAATAAAAAGACCTTATGAGTTGATCGCCAGGAACGGATTTCAATGCAGCGAAGATGAGAACTTCCTTTATTACATACGGACCATGGATTCTGTTCGTGTTCTCAATATGGATCTGTCCGGCGCTGTATTGCCTGTCAAAGGAAGGGCGCTCCATGATCCTCCGATATTGAAAGTCAATTTCAATACCGGAATATGCGATAAAGGAACTTGTTATAAGGAGACTGTCCCTGTTTGCAAGGCATTAGCAGGTGAAGAACAGAAAACATTTCCAGGACAGATGGCGTTTGAACCGGTTTCGGGCATTGAAAAGCTTAAAAAGATTATACTCAGCGAAAAGGTCGGCGGCCAGATTAGCTTGATTGCAATTATCATGGCAATGATATACGGCGGCTTGCACGCATTGACACCGGGGCATGGCAAGACTCTTGTGGCCGCCTATCTGATAGGAACACAGGGGAGGATTGCGGATGCTGTTATATTAGGAATTGTCACGACCTTAACACATACCTTCTCTGTGATAATTCTGGGATTAATTACTCTCTTTGCGAGCAAATACATTCTTCCTCAACAATTGCTTCCGTTTTTACAGCTTTTTTCCGGGCTGCTTATTGTAGGAATAGGAACATGGCTGATGGTGAAAAGAATAAAATCCCCCACAGGTTTTGAAACTCATGGCGGCAAACATGCTCATACGGGACCGGATGGCAAGAAATACTATCACTCTCATGAACATGCCCGGCATGATACTGAAAGGCATAAGCATCCTCATTCCCATGACCATCATCCCGACCAAAACCATGCTCATACGCATCATAACGATGAAACAAGAGAATCGGGCGTTGAAACAGGGAGGAAAAAGACCAGTCTTGCGACCCTGATTCCCATTGGATTTTCAGGCGGGATGGTCCCATGTCCTGATGCCTTGATTCTGCTTTTGCTTGCGATTGCGATTAACAGGATAACCTTTGGTCTTCTTATCCTGGTCGCATTTAGTTTTGGCCTGGCATTTGTCCTGATAACAATCGGTATTCTCATGGTGACTGCGCGGCCGTTTCTGGAGCGTTTTTCCGGAAGTAATGTTCTGCGCGTTCTCCCCGCTCTCAGTTGCTCTATTATCATTGGGATAGGACTTTTTATGGTTATAAAGTCTGTTCTTGTAGTGATTT
>JAUWFS010000253.1:0-3065 GCA_030606805.1 Deltaproteobacteria bacterium | reverse complement strand
AATAGCCCCCGGTGATTATAAACAAAAAGAAAATACCTTGCTTTTCTTATATCAGGATGCCTTGTGCAGAGGACAGAATTCACCCTGCTTTTACTGCGGCAGCAAAGAACATGCTGTCCAAAACTGTCCTTCCAAACATCTTACTGAGATGACCGGCGTTTTAAATAAATTGGGGTACCTTTCTTTTGATAAAATCAACGACATTTTCCTTGCGTATTTAATGAGTTCAGAAGAGGCAAAGCAAAAAGCTGTAAAATCTCCGGAAGAATCGCGCGGGCAGGAGCCGTCGGCCTGTCTTGGATTCTATGAACTCAAACAGGTCTTTCAGCTTCGTTTCTTCAAAACTATCTGGGATAATCAGAGTAATGAGTGGGACAAGATCGCAGCGACAAAGGATGGCAGTTCCGACAAAGGCGGGTTTATATGGTTAGCTCAAGATTGCATCCGCGTTTCCAACCTTATTCAGGCGGAATCGCTTTTGCAAACCTGTTTGGAAAAATATCCTTATGATTACAGGGTGTACTGTGCACACTGGTTTCTGAGTATAGAAAAAGGCAATCACTCCTGGAGCGAACATTACCTTGAAAAGGCGCTTCATTACGCGAGGACAAAGCCTCAGAAAATTTTTATCCTGTTTTTACTCTCCCGGTTTTATGATCTTGCAGGCCATCCCGACAACGCTCTAAAAAAAATAAGAGAAATTAACATCATCCATCCCTTTTGTGCGGAAGCCGCATATCAGGAGATCATATTTAAATTCCGGCAGGAAAAAGAGAATGAGGCATTGAAACAGCTCGTTAAACTTATTCGGATGAATCGAGAATACTATATTTATACCTTAATTGACCCTGACCTGGCCCGGTTTAACGAGATAATTCACCCGGAACTCAAGAAACTTTTCAAGGAAGCCCGGCAAAAAGCACAAAAAATGGCTTACAGCGCTGAAAGAAAATTTTCCACACTCGAAAAGTTTTTGGAACAAGGCGATGATGAGATTGAAAAAGCAGATGTCTTATTGCCAAAGATAAGAGAATTAGCGCGCACTGATAGTTACTTCGGGTATCTCGACATGGCGTATCTAAGCGATTCCGTGATCAATGCCTGCTGCAGAATCATGAGCCGTCGGAAGAGGGAGTTCATGAATGCTGTTAAAAAAACACACAAGCGCATAGGAAACATTTTCAGCCTTACAAGGAATTACCATTCCAGGCTTCTCTCCAATTCTGCTTATAAACAATTAAAAATTGTTCAATCGGAACTCAATCAAATTTCGGAAGCGGCAAAATTTAACGATTTTGACAGATTTCGGGAAATGTCTATACGATGTGAGGAAATTTCAAGAGAATTGGATAAGATAGAGCCGGAATTAAAAAGGTTAACAATAATACTGGATATTAAAATATTTCTAATTATGTTTTTAAAAAATTCAGTCTTCGTTCTTTCTGTCATCCTGCTTGTAGGCACAATCCTTTTTCCTGCCATAGTTTATTATTTTAATACTTTTTTCCCGGAATTTAATATTCACACGGCAGGCAATACCGGCTTCTATCACAAGCATTTTATCATTTTCGGAGTTCTTGGAGGATTATTATTCTCGTTTTTAAAGTCTTTCAACGCCTTTTTAAAGCATAAGATACAATCGGTTGATGACAACTGACTTTCTCGTTCTATCAACCATTCGAGCTTTGCTATTCTCTTTTTGATTTTTTCAAAACAGAGAGTCCTTCTATTATTTTCTTCTGCTTGATTATTCTATTATTCATTTTGTACTTTTTTCAAAGCCTTTGAGACGGTTAAGGTGCCCGTCTGCTTTTGCGGTTAATAGTTTCTTTTTTAAAGCTATGCCGGATTTCAATATCGGTAATGCCTCATCTGTTATCTCTATGTGTTGCATAATATCATCCCTTTTGCGGACAAGCTCTTATAAACTTTTGGTCCTCTCTATGAAAAGTGCCAATTTGAGCTTTGAGCTTCTATCTTTGACCTTCGAGCTTTCAGCTCTTCTCGTGGTCATTCTTTCCTGTCTCTGCGTCAAAATCCTGGCCTTTTCTTCCTGCCTTTAAATATTATTCCCCTGCCATTTTGTCATAACCAACTGACTTTAATCCATATTAGTACGCTTATCTTTTGTGGCACATAAGTTGCTTACTTAAAGTTAAAGTTAATTTTTAACTTTACTGATAAGAATAACAATATCGTAACTACTCAGGTGGATAGACCACACAATAATCGGACTCGGACGGAGAGGTTTTGAGTGACTCCTTGAGCGTTATTAAATGGGTTAATCCGCTTCCACCTTCAGTTATCAGTCTAATGACCTGAGTAGTTACCAATATCTTTGACAGGATTAACGGGATTTACATGCTTTCTTTCTTTTCTTACATCCTGATCATCCTGTAAATCCTGTCAAAAAAAACTTAATATTCAGTAAGTTGGGATACCTCCTGCCATGTAACCCAGGGGGGCGGAGCCCGCCCGAAAGAAGGCTGTGGGAGCATCGCGCTCCTTAGGTTGTATGAATCAACAGAAACGACTTTTCACTATCCAGCAGCTCAGCCTGAAGCTTAACATATAACATACCTAAGTCCACGCTCCATTCAAATTGCCCATCTCAAGTGTAAGGCCAAAAACACAAATTAATGAGCTTCGATCAAACAACAAACAGCTATACTTTGCTTATTGTTCAGGTTGAGCCCCCGCAACGGGAAGATGAAGGTGATTATTATTACAGGACCCTTGCGTCCGGCCTTGCCATGGCACAGCAAGAAGGCGTCTACGTCATCAATTTGACTAACGTCCATCGCAATAAAGAAGATATCATGAAGCAGGCGGATGTCCTTATTCTAAAAAACATATGCGACGCCGATATGCTGCCTCTGATCAAAGAGAGAAAAGAACAAAATAAACTTACTGTCTATGAGTTAGCAGACGATCTTTGCGCAATCCCCCCATGGAATCCAGTGCATTTTTTCTACAAGGACCAAGAAAATCTTCTACTTTTTAAAAGGTTAGCGAATTACTGCGATGCCATGCAATTCAGTGTGCCTGAATTGCAAAAAATATAC
>JAUWFS010000112.1:0-10608 GCA_030606805.1 Deltaproteobacteria bacterium | reverse complement strand
CTTCAAGCCATCTTTGCCCGATCTTAAATCCCAAAAATATCAAAATAGCCTGCTATTCTATCAACTTTTGTGATTTAAGATCGAACAAATCTGACCCAAATCTATGCGCCTACTTGGGGAAGTTATTTCGTCCCCGTTCCTAAGGAAAAATTTTACCGGGATTTAATACACCGTTTGGGTCAAAAATTTTTTTTATTTTTTTCATAAGGCCGAGCTCCACGGCCCCTATCTCTTTTTGAATATAAGGTGACTTGGTTATACCGACACCGTGTTCGCCTGAAATAGTTCCGCCCAGTTCGAGTGTATATCCAAACAGAGCTTCAACTGCGGCTTCTGCCTTTTTAAGCTCTTCTTTATTCTTTTTATCAAGCATTATATTAAAATGAATATTTCCGTCGCCGGCATGGCCGAAACTCACCATAACAAGTCCGGTTTTTTTTCTTAATTCATCTATTTTTTTTACCATATCAGGTATCTTGTTTCTGGGAACTACAATATCCTCATTAATCTTATCCCGGCCATATCTAAACAAAGCCGGCGAGATCGCCTTTCGAGCCTTCCAGAGTTTAGCGGCATCCTCTTTAGTCCTGGCTTTTTCCACATTCGCAGCCCCCTGAGAAATACAAAGTTTTTTTATCTGATTTATTGCAATTTCTACCTCTTTCTCTTTTCCATCTACATCAATTAAAAGCAATGCCTCAGAATTAACAGGCAGTCCCATATTAAGATACTCTTCAACACATCTAATTGAAGCATTATCCATATATTCTATGGTTCGCGGTATTATGCCATATCGAATGATCGCTGAAACCGCCTTTGCAGCGGTTTCCATATTATTAAAAACAGCGGTCATAGTACTGACTGCCTCGGGAAGTGGTAAAAGCCTGAGAGTCATTCGCGTAATTACCCCTAGCGTCCCTTCTGATCCAATAAAAAGCCGGGTCAGATCATATCCTACTACCCCCTTGGCTGTACTTACTCCGGTATTTATAATTTCTCCAGTTGGAAGAACCGCTTCTATCCCAAGCACGTAATCACGGGTAACCCCATATTTAACTGCACGTGGGCCTCCTGCACATTCTGCCAGGTTGCCGCCCAGAGTACAAAATTCAGAGCTTGAGGGATCCGGGGGATAAAAAAGATTTTCCTTTTCAACAGCTTCATGAAAACGGCCAGTCACAACCCCCGGCTCAACACTGGCAATAAAATTTTCCTTATCTATTTTTAGAATACGGTTAAAGCGGGTCATAGCAAGAATAATCCCACCCTTTACAGCAAGAGATCCTCCTGTCATCCCGGAACCGGCCCCTCTTGGGATAACAAAAAAACCATCTTTATTGGCGAGCTTTAGAATAGCGGAAATTTCCAGGGCATTTTGCGGGAACAGGACTGCGTCAGGCAGATAAGCCTGCGCAGTTGCATCATAAGCATAGCATACAAGGTCCTCCTTAGCTCTGCTGAAATTGGACTTGCCTGCTATATCTTTAAGCTTTTTGAAAGTTTTATTACTAATTGCCATTGAAATTCTTTGGTTAGGGCTCGGTCAGAATTTGTTTGATTCAAGTTTCTTGCTAAAAATTTCCACCTGTCTTTGCAGAGTTCCTTTTTCTTTTAGCCCTCGTTCAACGACACCAATGGAATGAAGGGCTGTAGCATGATATCTGTTGAAACTTTTACCAATTGTCTGAAGAGGTGAATCCGTATATCTCCTTGAAAGATAAATTGCTATTTGTCTTGGACGAACAAAGTTTTGTTTTCGGGAACTCGAAATAATATCTTTTATGCTGATATTGAAATGCTTGCAAACAAGTTTCTTAATGATATCTATTGTAATATTTTTACGTTGCCTGATTATATTATGGGTTACACTTTCCGCAAGCTCAAGGTCGATCGGCACTCCAAGAATCGATGACTTGGCTGCAACTCCTATAAGTCCGCTCTCAAGCTGCCTGACATCCGCTGTCAGTTCACTCGCTAAATATTCGATTACTTCCCCAGGTAAATCATACTCATTGTTTTTCGATTTTTTTTGTAGTATTCTGACTCTTGTTCTGAAACCAGGAGGGTCAATATTTGAAATAAGACCGTATGAAAACCGGGACATCAACTTTGCATCAAGCTTAGGAATATCGGAAGGAAGGTAACAGCTTGAAAAAATTATTTTCTTGTCTGCCTCAAAAAGATAATCAAGAATGAAAGCCAGCTCGATCTGTGTACGCTCCTTTCCGGTTAAACAATGCACATCTTCAAGAAGCAATACGTCACATTCATTCCTGTATTTTTGCTTGAATTTATCAATTGAACCATTTCTAAAAGAATTAACCATTTCACCGGTAAAATCTTCTGCTGTTATATAATATACACGTTCCGTTGGATATTGAGATAATATATGGTGACCAACAGCCTGAGAAAGATGGCTTTTCCCCATTCCGGTCTTTGATAATAAAAATAAAGAATTTTGCTGCGAATTCTTTTTTGAAGCAAGGTCAAGTGCCGCTAAATAAGCAAAGTCATTATTGTTGCCGACAACAAACTGATCAAAAGTAAAATCTTTTCTTAACAGGCGGCCATTATATGGACGTACATTAACCCCGGGCAAAGGTAGCTGGATACTATTATCCCTTTCAAAACCTGAGTTCCCTTTTTTAAACTTTTTGCGGGAAATATCGAGTCTAAGGGTGTATGCTTTTCCGGAAGTTCTTTTTATTTCTGTTTTTATAATTGAACCATAGTGGTCAAGAATACGTTTTTTTGAAAAAGTATTTGCACATGAAAGTACGATACGGTTTTCTTTACATTCCATAAACTCCACAGGCTCAATCCACATTCTGTAACTGTGTCCAGGAATTTGTTTTTTAATCGATAATTTTACTTGTTCCCATATTTGTTTCATAGAGTTTTACAATCCATATTCTAAAAAAAGGTTAATAATATTAAAAATAGAAGAAACAACTTTGCAAACTATAAAAAATCAGACTGTTTGGAAGAAATATTATTGGTTAAAAAGGTTTCAATAGCTCTTTTGATAAATATAACTTATGAAAAATATTCAAACAGAAATTTAAAAAAGATTTTGAACCATATAGAAGGATCTGTTTAAGAACTTGAAAATTTCTGGTAAAACCCGTTTGAGAATTTAATGGCCTGATTAAGCTATCCGAACTTTTCTGTCAAACCTGAAGAATAATGTTTTACACTTATTTGTTAAAAAGTTATTAACAATTTATAGTCATCTGTTTTTATTAATCTATTTTTTAATCATACAGGCAACTGCTTCTAAATACAAACATTTTTGCAATGAGATTTTTCTTCAACTATTTTATGCAGATCCATCATTATCAGCATGATTCTTTACAATAATGTTCTATTCAAAAAGCTTGCTAATGCTTTCATTATCTTTAATTTTTAAAAAAAATCACCTTGTATCTCTGTTGAATAAAATATCTTAAAAATCATCATATAGTTAAGCACAATTTAATTAATTTGTTTGAAAATAATATGAAACATGTAATATCCTAAAAATTTGCTGGCTATACTGACAACAACTTAAGGTCATATAAATGAATAATTATCGCACGGTTATTGGAATTACCATGGGAGATCCTGTTGGTATCGGCCCTGAGGTTATACTCAAGGCTCTCTCATCCCCTTTAATTTATAAAACCTGCAAACCGCTTGTAATAGGAGATTTAGAAGTGCTGGAACTTGCAAAAAAAAGCACGTCAAGCACTCTTAAAATAAAAGATGTTAAAACGCCTGATTCAGGCGCATATAAATACGGACGGATTGATGTTTTATGCTTATCCAAACTTGATAAGGATAAAATATCCTGGGGTAAACCCACAGTTCAAACAGGAACTGCAATGATAAAATACATAACAACTGCGATAGATATGGCAATCAGCCGAAGTATCGGCGCCATTGTTACATGCCCTATAAATAAGGCAGCCATGCAGAAGGCAGGCAGCAAGTTCAGCGGTCACACAGAACTTCTTGCAGAGCGCACTAAAACTGATAATTATGCAATGATGCTGGCCGGCAATAAACTTCGCGTGGTTCTTGCAACCATTCACATTCCCTTAAAAAATGTTTCAGCCGAACTTTCAAAAGAACGAATTGTTAAAACCATACAAATTACTTGGCACGCTCTTCATTATAGTTTTGGTTTCAAAAATCCCCGAATTGCTGTAGCAGGCTTAAATCCTCATGCCGGGGAAGAAAAAATGTTTGGAGATGAGGAAGAAAAAATTATTTTGCCGGCAATAGATTCAGCAAGAAAAAAAGGGTTTGATGTTTCCGGCCCCTTCCCTCCTGACACCGTATTTTATTACGCTGCAAACGGACGTTATGATGCTGTTGTCTGCATGTATCATGACCAGGGGCTTATCCCGTTTAAGCTGTTGCACTTTACCGATGGAGTTAATACAACTCTCGGGCTGCCGATAATTAGAACTTCTGTTGACCATGGGACTGCTTATGATATCGCAGGAACCGGAAAAGCAGATCCCGGCAGCCTTGTAGCAGCAATAAATATGGCGACTGAACATGCGATATATAAAAATAGCGTTAACAGTTAACGGTTACCGGTTACCGGTTAAAATGCTTCAGTCGTTGCATGGTTCATTAAAAAAACTGTAAACTGTAAACTGTGAACTGTAAACCGACAACTGTAAACGGTTTCAAATATTCTAACTATGAAATCCGAAAAAATAAAAATACATGGCGCCAGGCAGCATAACCTGAAAAATATAGACGTCGAACTGCCCAGAAATAAATTAGTTATTATAACGGGTTTGTCGGGCTCGGGCAAATCAACACTTGCTTTTGACACTCTTTATGCAGAAGGTCAACGCAGGTATGTTGAATCTCTTTCTACTTATGCTCGTCAGTTCCTGGAACGTATGGACAAACCGGATGTTGACTTGATTGAGGGTCTCTCGCCCGCCATTGCAATTGAACAAAAAACAGCCAGCAATAACCCCAGATCAACGGTTGGCACAGTTACTGAAATTTATGATTATCTCCGTCTTTTGTTTGCCAGAACAGGTACGCCTCATTGTCATAAATGCGGAAAACCCATTACTTCGCAAACGCTTGACCAGACCGTAGATAAAGTCATGTCAATGCCTGAAGGGACCAGAATTATTATTTTATCGCCTCTTGTTGCCGGACAGAAAGGAACTCATGAAAAACTCTTAAAACGTCTTAAAAGAGACGGTTTCGCTCGCATACGTATCAACGGCAAAATATTTGAAATAGAGAATATTGACAAGCTTGATAAAAACAAGAAGCATACTATCGATGTTGTTGTAGATCGCCTGGTTGTTAAAGAAACTATTAAAAACAGGCTTGCGGATTCTTTAGAGCTGGCCGTATCTCAGTCAGACGGCATAGCTATGGTTGATGTTTCAGGTAAAAAGCCTGTTATCTTCAACGAAAAATCAGCATGCATAACTTGCGGTATAAGCTATCCTGAATTTACACCTGCCAGTTTTTCCTTTAATTCTCCGCAAGGCGCATGCCCGAAATGTGATGGCCTTGGCTCAACAAATATATTTGACCCTGATCAGATAATTCCGAATCCCGAACTATCTTTAAGAGAAGGCGCTGTTATTTTGTGGGCTAACAGAAATTCAGTTCATTTTTTTGAATTTTTAGATGCTTTGACCATGCATTATGGCATTGATATCTATACACCTTATAAGGATCTGCCGGATAATTTTAAAAAAGTTCTTCTTTACGGATCAGGAGATGAACAAATATCATTTTATTTTGAACGGAACAATCGCCGTTTTAACTACAAAAAACCATTTGAAGGCATAATACCAAAATTAGAAAGGCGTTACCTGGAGACAGATTCTTTTCAGGCAAGAGAAGAAATCAAGCACTATATGAGTTTCCGTCCCTGCCCGGAATGCCAGGGGACAAAACTAAATAAAGGAAGCAGATCCGTAAAAGTAGGCGGGCTTACCATATCTGAGATAACAGCTTTTACTGTGACAAAAGCATATAATTTTTTAAAAAATCTTGAACTTTCCGGCAAAAAAAAGATCATTGCCAAAAGAATTCTAAAAGAACTTATTGAAAGGCTTAGCTTTCTTGACAATGTGGGCCTGTCATATCTTACTCTTGCCAGATCGGCCTACACTCTTTCAGGCGGAGAAAGCCAGAGAATACGTCTTGCAACGCAGATCGGATCGAAATTAACGGGAGTTTTGTATGTTCTGGATGAGCCCAGCATCGGCCTTCATCAAAGGGATAATCAACGTCTTATTGAAACACTTCTGCAAATGCGCAATTATGGAAATACTATTCTCGTTGTAGAGCACGATGAAGAAACAATCTTAGCTTCCGATTATGTAATAGACATGGGACCAGGGGCCGGTATTAACGGCGGGCAGGTAGTATTTTCAGGCACACCCAAAGAACTTCTAAAGGATAAAAATTCATTGACCGGCCAGTATCTTTCCCGGCGTAAAAAAATTGAGGTGCCGGCAAAAAGACGCAAAGTTCAGGGAAAAGAGATAGTAATCAAAGGAGCCTCTGAAAACAATCTCAAGAATATTGATGTAAGATTTCCCCTTGGCTGTTTCATCTGTATAACAGGTGTATCCGGTTCCGGAAAATCCACCCTTGTCCTTGAGACACTTTACCGCTCCCTTGCCCAGCGGATATATCGCAGCAGGATACCGTCAGGGAAGCTCAAAGATGTAGTTGGACTCAAACAAATCGACAAAGTGGTTAATATTGATCAGTCTCCAATTGGGAGAACGCCCCGTTCCAATCCCGGGACTTATACAGGTGTATTTACTTTTATAAGAGAACTTTTTTCAAGAACTGTCGAAGCAAGAATGCGTGGGTACAAACCGGGCCGTTTCAGCTTCAATGTTAAGGGCGGAAGATGTGAGGCATGTAATGGCGATGGCATAATAAAGATAGAAATGCATTTTCTGCCGGACGTTTATGTTGCATGCGATGTGTGTCGCGGGAAAAGATACAACCGCGAAACTCTCGAAGTTAAGTACAAGGGCAAAAATATAGCGGATGTTCTCGATATGACTGTAAATCAGTCTGTTAAATTTTTTGAGAATATAACCAATATACGATCAAAACTGCAAACACTGGTTGACGTGGGCATAGGTTACATCCATCTCGGCCAGTCCGCTACAACTCTATCGGGAGGAGAAGCCCAGCGTGTCAAGCTGTCACGCGAACTCAGCAAAAAAGGTACCGGAAGAACAATATATATACTTGACGAGCCTACAACCGGCCTTCATATCGACGATATACAGAAACTTCTTAATGTGCTTAACAGACTTGTGGATGCAGGCAATACAGTTATTGTAATCGAACACAACATGGATGTTATCAAGTCAGCCGACCACATAATAGATCTTGGGCCTGAGGGCGGCGATGAAGGCGGAAATATCATCGGATGCGGAACTCCGGAAGAAATAGCAGAGATTAACGAGTCTTATACCGGACAATTTTTAAAAAAATTCTTATCCTGATCCCTGCACAAACGTAATGGTTCACGGTTTACAGTTTTCAGTTAACGGTTAAAATGCTTCAATCGTTGCATAGTTCTATTGAAAAAACCGTGAACCGTGAACTGTAAACCGTAAACTGCCCTTATCCCTTTTTCTTTTCAAACATCTTCATAAAGTCAGTCAAAGCCTCAACTGCCTCGATAGTCGTGGCATTGTATATAGATGCCCTGCAACCTCCGACCGACCGATGTCCCTTAAGACCAGTCATACCATTTTCAAAGGCTTCCTGAACAAACAGCTTTTCCAGATCTTCGTTCGGAAGGCGAAAAGTTACATTCATAAGTGAACGGCTATCAATCTCCGCCGTACCTTTATAAAAGGCGCTTGAATCAATAACACCGTATAATAACTCGGCCTTTTTACGGTTTATTTTCTCCATGTTTTCGAGTCCGCCGATATCTTCTTCCAGCCATTTCATAACAAGCTGAATAGTATAAACAGCAAAACACGGAGGGGTATTATACATTGAATTTTTGGAAGAGTAAGTTGTATAGTCCAGCATGGAAGGCAGATTTTCCTGCACCAGTTCCAGCATATCATCATGAATTATTACCATGCAAACCCCTGCAGGACCGATATTTTTTTGTGCTCCCGCATATATCAGACCGAATTTGTTCATATCCAAAGATCTGCACATTATATCGGAAGACATATCAGCTATTAGCGGAACGCCGCCGGTATCGGGAAAAGATGCCCACTGGGTTCCCTTTATTGTGTTATTTGATGTAATATGAACATAAGAGCTGTTGCTGCTGAACTGGATATTGCGGGGTATATATGTAAAATCTCTGTCTTCAGAAGATGCCACGATATTAACCTTTTTGTCCAGAATCACGGCTTCCTTTATTGCTTTAGTTGACCATGTGCCTGTATTAACATAATCCGCTACATTCTCTTTACTAAGGAAATTCATGGGAATCATGCAAAACTGCATACTGGCTCCTCCCTGAATGAAAAGCACGTGAAATTTTTCATCCAGTTTTAAGAGGCACTCTATTCTTTCTTTTGCATCATTAATTATGTCATCAAACCATTTCGATCTGTGGCTGATCTCGGTAACAGACATTCCGGATCCGTTGTAATTTAAAAACGAATCCCTTATCTCCTCAAGAACACTCAGGGGAAGGGCTGCAGGTCCTGCATTAAAATTATAGATTCTGTTTTCCATAATGTTTTTTCTCCAATATTTAAAAGCGCTAACGTTTTACAAAGAATCTTATTTGTACAGACAGAGAGAAATATGTCAATGAGTATTCCACGAATTTCAAAGGTAAAGTTTCGAGTATTGACAAACAGTTGGCTTATATTTTAAATTGACCTATTTCAACAACGCCAAAATCAAAACAAGGTAACTTTTATGAAAATTTACACGTACCCTTCAAAATCGGCTGAAACAAGGGTCGCATCTATTATAAATCGAGGGCTTGGTTTTAAGAAAAAAGATTATCTTAAAGTTTCGCAAATACTTGAAGATGTCAGAAAAAACCGCGACAATGCCCTTATTAAATACGCAAACCAGTTTGACTCCCCCGGCCTTTCAATAAAATCTATCAGGGTAACGTCCGACGAAATTGAAGCTGCTGCAAAGAAAGTCAAAAAAACATTTATGCGCTCTTTAAACAGAGCAATATCTCATATCGAATCATTTCATAAACACCAATTATGCAATTCATGGATAAATACAGATCGCCCCGGTGCTTTTCTGGGGCAGATAGTAAACCCGGTTGATTCTGCGGGAGTTTACGTGCCGGGCGGAAAAGGAGGGAAGACCCCCCTTGTTTCTTCTGTTCTTATGGGTGCAATCCCGGCCAGAATAGCGGGTGTAAAAAATATAGCGATGGCAACTCCGCCCACAAAAGACGGAACTATAAATCCCCATCTTCTTGTTGCGGCAAAAAAAGTCGGCATCAATACAATTTACAAGCTTGGAAGCGCCTGGGCAATTGCCGCATTAGCTTACGGCACAGAAACAGTTCCAAAAACCGATGTCATAGTCGGACCCGGAAATATTTATGTTACTCTGGCTAAAAAAATTGTATCGGGAACAGTCGGCATAGACATGATAGCGGGCCCAAGTGAAATACTGATAATCGCAGACAACTCGGCAAACCCGGAATTCACAGCGGCCGATCTGCTTTCACAGGCAGAACATGATACAATGGCATCCTCTATACTTGTAACAAATTCCGAAGAAACAGCAAAGGCCGTTAATATAGCAGTAGAAGAGCAGCTAAAATATCTGGACAGAAAAGACATAGCCGAAAAGTCTCTTGACAGCTTCGGAGCAATTATAGTTATGCCTGATCTCACAACCTGCATAGAACTTGCAAACAGGATTGCCCCGGAGCACCTGGAGCTTCACATAGACAATCCATTTGAGTATATCGGAAAGATCAGAAATGCCGGTGCCATATTTATCGGAGATTATACCCCCGAGCCTGTCGGCGATTATATAGCAGGGCCAAATCATGTACTTCCTACCGCAGGAGCAGCCAGATTTGCGTCAGCCCTTTCTGTAGATAACTTTGTCAAGAAGACAAACATAATCCATTATTCCAAAGAAGCCTTCAAAAGAGAAGCAAAAGACATAATCCGCCTTGCAGAAATAGAAGGACTTGATGCACATGCGAATTCCATAAAGATAAGGTTGAAAATATAACTGCTCAGGTTGAAAACTGAAAAATAAACTCATATTAATCTATGATGGAAATCAAGATTTAAATTGTTCGGCATAAAAAATTTAAACATAGGAACAGTCAAATGATTAAAAAAGTCGTTAAGATAAAAAAATTATATGATAACGATTTAATTTTAGATGATTTGAAATACTGGTTGAGCAAATCACCTGAAGAGAGGGTTGCAACAGTTGACTATCTGAGGAGACAACATCATGGAGGTACAACAAGACTTCAAAGAGTTGTTGGACGAAGCCGCTATGCGGCAGAAAAAAAATCAAAAATAGTGTATAACTCCTATACTTGTCCAATTTCGGGCACTTTTAAAAAAGGAGTATACCATGAATCAAACAGAAGTAAATCGATTTAAGAAACTCTATCAA
>JAUWFS010000009.1:0-33151 GCA_030606805.1 Deltaproteobacteria bacterium | reverse complement strand
GAGTGATACGCTTTAAGCGCTTCTTTGTCGCCATGAGCGATCAGTGTCGCTTCAAAGGCTAAGACTGTCTTTGCACTATTCAAATCAGCTCCGCTTAGTTTTTCAATTTTCTTGATTTCAACCATAGGCAAAAATGTAAAGAGAGCTAAAAATCTAGCGACATCTCGATCATCCGTGTTTATCCAGTATTGATAATAGTCATAAGGCATGGTTCTTTTTGGATCAAGCCAAACAGCTCCCTTAGCTGTTTTCCCCATCTTTTCGCCGTTACTGGTTGTAATCAATGGTGAAATTATACCAAATGCAGTTTCATGCCGCATTCGTCGAACAAGGTCGATGCCGGCAACAATATTACCCCATTGATCGCTTCCACCAAGCTGTAGCCTGCATCCATATTTATCAAAAAGTTTTAAAAAATCATATGCCTGTAAAAGCATATAGTTAAATTCAATAAAATTAAGACCTTCTTCAGCTTCAAGACGCATTTTATAACTTTCAGCCTTTATCATACGATTTACTGAAAAATGTCGTCCAATATCTCTTAAAAATGGGATATATCCTAATTGCGAAAGCCAATCGGCATTGTTCAATAAAATAGCCTTCCCTTCACTAAAATCTATAAATCTTGAAATTTGTTCTTTAATTCCACATATATTTTCTTCAATGATCTCCGAATTAAGAAGCTGTCTTGTTTCTGTCTTTCCGCTTGGATCTCCGACAAGCCCAGTTCCACCACCAATAAGAGCAATCGGACGATACCCGTGTTTCTGCATGTAAGCAAGCGACATTAAGGGAACAAGGCTTCCAACATGCAAGCTGGAAGCAGTTGGATCAAAACCGATATAACAGGTTATGTTCTCATCCTCTAAGTATCGGCTCAGCTCTTTATCATGGGTTGTATTTTCAATAAATCCTCTTTCATAAAGGATATCGATTATATTATTCATAATGAATAACCTAACCCGGATAAACCGGAAAAAAAGTGCCTAAAGTATGTTAAAGTGCCCTAAAATGCCTAAAGTTGTGGTACGCCTTTGGCGTGGCTAATAGATAATCCAGAGTTGCGGGAGTTACCTCCTGCTTTGCGCATTGGCTACTGAAGGAATCTATATAAAATGGCAGAATTCCTTAACTTTAGGCGCTTTAATATACTTTAGGCACTGTCTTTTCTACTTTAGGCGCTTTAGAGCTCACTTCAAACTCTATTTGTTTGCATATTCTACCGATCTGGTTTCACGTATGACTGTAACTTTGATCTGGCCTGGAAAAGTTAACGATTCTTCAATCTTTTTTACAATATCTCTGCTAAGAAGAACAGCGTCCTCATCTGAAATAATGTTACTTTCAACGATAACTCTGAGTTCCCTTCCCGCTTGAATTGCATAGGTGTTATCGACACCTTTAAATGAATTCGCTATTTTCTCAAGATCTTCCAGCCTTTTAATATAATTTTCCAGCAACTCCTTACGTGCACCCGGCCTTGCACCTGAAAGGCCATCTGCCGCCTGTACTAATAGATCATATACAGAAATAGGTGGCAAATCTTCATGGTGAGCGGCAATAGCATGTACAACCTTAGAATTTTCGCCAAATTTTTTGGCGAGTTTGGAACCAATTATTGCATGTGGTCCCTCGACCTCGTGATCTATAGCTTTTCCAATATCATGTAATAATCCCATACGTCTTGCTAATTTCGAATTAAGTCCCAATTCAGAAGCCATAATGCCGCTCAAAAAACCCACTTCTACTGAATGCTGTAGAACATTCTGCGCATAACTTGTACGGAATTTCAATTTTCCCAAATACTTTATTAGCTCGTTATTTATACCATGTACACCCAAATCAAAAGCTGCCTGTTCTCCTGCTTCCTTTATTACCAAATCAACTTCCTGGCCAACCTTTTTTACAACATCTTCAATTCTAGCTGGATGTATTCTGCCATCAGATATTAATCTCATCAAAGAAAGCCTGGCGACTTCTCGCC
Organism: Deltaproteobacteria bacterium; assembly: GCA_030606805.1. GTDB lineage: Bacteria > Desulfobacterota > Desulfobacteria > Desulfobacterales > ETH-SRB1 > B13-G4. The sequence continues at coordinate 31,167 of JAUWFS010000009.1, read as the reverse complement.
TTACAGGATTAAAACCAGAAAGAATAACTGCCTCTGGAGTGTCGTCAATAATGAGATCAATGCCTGTTGCCGCTTCAATTGCACGGATATTACGCCCTTCTCTTCCTATTATTCGTCCCTTCATCTCATCGTTTGGCAACTGTACAACAGAAACTGTCCGTTCAGCTACAAAATCCCCGGCATACCTTTGAATAGCAGTTGCAATTATTTTTTTAGCTCTTTTGTCTGCTTCTTCTTTTGCTTCATTTTCAATCCTCTTGATAAGTTTAGCACCTTCGTATCGCGCTTCGTTCTCCATCGCCCTTATTAATAGTTCCTTAGCCTGCGCTACTGTTAAACCGGAAATCTTTTCAAGCTGGAATTTCTGCTCTTCGATCAATTCATTATATTTCAGCTTGCTTTGCTCAATGTTTTCCTCTCTCTTGGTCAATGTCCTCTCTTTTCTAACAAGATCCCGTTCTCTCGGCTCAAATTGTTCAATTTTACGGTCAATATTTTCCTCTTTTTGTATCAACCTATTCTCTCTTTTTTTCAATTCACTTTGCGTCTCTTTAGTTTCTGCATCAAACTCAGCCTTCATCTTGTAATGAATGCCTTTAGATTCAATCTTTGCTTCTTTTAAAAAAGTCTCTGATTTACGCTTAGCGTCATTTAATATTCGTAAAGCCTCTTCTTCAGCAGACTTGATTTTCTCGAATACCATTTTTCCTTTCATCCAATAAGCAAGGACAAAGCCTATAATAAAGAAAACTAAGCCTATTAGGACTATATAATATAGATCCATTATAAATCTCCCATGAAAGATTTAAACTTAATATACAACAAAATCACCCAAATAGAATAATATGGCCGGATACAACAGCCTGCAATTCATTGATACATGTTTACTAAAACTATCGAATCAATAATAAACAATCAAAATATTATCGCAGACCTGATTCTAATAACAATTTTTGGCATCCTTCACGACAAGTCAAAAGTAGTTTACACTTTGTTGATCTTGTATTTTGGCAGTGAAATTTGAAAATAGAAATTGGAAATTTGGAAAAATATAAAGATGTAGATGCGTTACCTAATTTCAAATTTCCAGTTTCGACATCGGCATTCAATTCGATCATACACGCTTTTTCGAAAAAAGTGTAAACTGGTGAATGAAGGATGTCCAATTTTTCGATAATTTTGTTAAAAAAATTAATTAATGAGATGAAAATAGGATAGAATTATTGGTAGAAAAATATAAGGTCAAGAACTTCCAAATTTAGAGGAACCCCTACCACAGTGCCGTGAGGGAGGTCTTTGAACCAAATTGAAAAGGTGGGCGCCTTATAGTTTCTTTAGGCTTTTCTGTACAAGCAGAACATGCACACCAAAACTAGAGAAAGCTCCCTTTAAAATGCTATTGGGTCAAAAAACGTCTCCCAAACACGAACACGGCAGGGGTATAAACTACAATTAGCAAAAGCAACTTATTCATTTGATTTCAACTTGTAAATACAAATCATTATACTATATATTCATCCAATGTACATATTATACGATTTAAACGTTGAGAAATATCATTTATAAACTCTGAATCATTTCTTTTAATTTCAAAATTTTCATTAGCTATATTCAAAGCAGCTAAAATTAAAATTGTAAATTTTGTAACATCTAAAGTTTTAACTGGATGCTGACTTTCTACCTTCTTAACTTCTTTTACAAGGAAATCAGCAACTTGTTCTGCTTTAAAAACTTCCGAGTCAGTTTTAAAAGTATATGATTGCCCAAAAAGATCTATTGTTACAAGTTGTTCCAATGAATTAAGTATTATGCCTTTACTTTATCGATCTCTGCTGGTTATAAATTAGGTTTCTGTAATTTCATCCAGTTTGCCTAATATACCATCAATCTTTGATCGGACTAAATCTCTCTCTTTTGCATAACTGTTTTCAGCCTCAACCTTAATTTGAAGCTCTTCGTCTAATCCCTTAATTTTTTCTTTAAGTTCAAAATTTGCTGCTTCATGCGATTTGCAAACCTGAATTAATGTTTCAATCTTTTTTTCTATTTCTTCAAATTGTTGTAAAATAACTGCGTTATCCAATATTTCACCTCTTAATAATTTATACTGTATTTAAAACTAAAGTCAAGTCGTTTTACCTTGAGCTACATAGTCTTTTGCGCATAATTATTTCAACTTTTTTTAAATCTTCACAATTATTGACCCCAATAAACTCTTCGATATCTCTGCCAACCAGTACGCCAATGTTTTTTCCTTCTCTATGCCCTATTCCAATAATATCAGTAAGATAAAGTTCACCCTGAACATTATCCGATTTAATCTTTTTTAATGAGTCAAATAAACAATCTTTTTTTATGCAGTAAATGCCTGTATTAATCATCCTGATAGATTTTTGTTCCTCTGTTGCGTCTGTTTCCTCAACTATTCCAGTAACATTTCTATTTTCATCCAATAAAATTCTACCATAACCTTTTGGATTATCAACTTTAACTGCCAAAATTGATATGTCTCGCATTGCCTTGATATGATCATTTATAAGTTGCATTATAGTATTAGGAGTAATTAATGGCACATCACCACATAAAATAACAATTTGATTTGAATGTTCCGGTATATAATGTTGTGTGCATAAAACAGCATGCCCAGTTCCATACTGCTTTTCCTGAATGGCAAAAATTACATCAGTTTCTTCAGATACAATTCTTTTTACTTTATCGGCCTGATTACCAATCACCAATACGATATTATTCCCAACAACTGTTCTTGCGGTTTCTACAATATACGTTACCATAGGTCTGCCAATAATTTCATGCAGCACTTTGGCTTTCTTTGATTTCATGCGGGTACCCATACCGGCAGCAAGTATTACTGCAGCAACATTATCAATAACAGTTCGCATTTTTCTACCTATAATACATTCTTTATTCAACCTCAATTAACAAATGGAAATTTATTCAAAAAAAAATGACAGACCATTTACATGATCTGTCATTTTTCTTTATATATATATAGTAAATTATCTTATAGTTATTAATGATAATTTGTTATAATTGCCAAAGACAACAAATATTATTATGCTCTTGAGCCGGAAAGCTTCAGGCGGTGCAAAGCTCTTTCAAGAGCTGTTCTTGCTCTCATGAAATCAAAATCTTCTTTTTTTGATATATCGGCCAGACGTTTCTGGGCACGTTCCAAAGAAGTCTTTGCACGTTGAACATCTATATCGCGTCTCCTTTCAGCAGATTCAGCCAGTACGGTAACTTTATCCGAAAGCGCCTCAGCAAAGCCACCACTTATAAAAACATATCTCTCAGTATTGTTCGCATCCATATAACGAAGTGAACCAACCTTAAGGGTACTCAAAAAAGGAGTATGACCTATGAGTACACCAAAATCGCCAAGATTGCCAGGCGCAACAACAATCTTTACATCCTCGCTAACTACAGATTTCTCCGGGGTGACAACTTCTAATCTAATATTTCCAGCCATACCTTAATCATCCTCATATATATAATAGATAGTATTAAGCTTCAGCCATCTTTTTAGCTTTTTCCAGTACCTCATCAATGCCCCCCACCATATAAAATGCCTGCTCAGGAACATCGTCATGTTTGCCTTCACAAATTTCTTTAAAACCCCTAACAGCTTCCTCAATCTTAACGTATTTACCTGGGGTTCCTGTAAAAGCTTCAGCAACATGGAATGGCTGAGACAAAAATCGCTGAATTCTCCTGGCACGACCAACAGTAAGCTTGTCTTCATCTGACAGCTCATCCATACCTAATATTGCGATGATATCCTGAAGCTCTTTATATTTTTGAAGTGTATTCTGAACCGTACGGGCTACCTGATAGTGCTCTTCTCCAATATAACTGGCATCAAGAATCCTTGAAGTTGAATCAAGAGGATCAACCGCTGGATATATACCAAGCTCAACGATCTGCCTTGACAAAACAACTGTTCCGTCAAGATGGGCAAATGTTGTTGCAGGAGCAGGGTCTGTCAAGTCGTCTGCGGGAACATATACGCACTGAACAGCAGTAATAGAACCTTTATCAGTAGATGTAATACGTTCCTGAAGTTCACCAAGGTCAACTGCAAGAGTAGGCTGATAACCAACAGCGGACGGCATACGTCCTAGAAGTGCTGACACTTCGGAGCCTGCTTGTGTAAACCTAAAAATATTATCGATAAATATAAGCACGTCCTGACCTTCTTCATCACGATAATATTCTGCTGCTGTCAAAGCTGACAGGGCAACACGTGCCCTTGCTCCTGGCGGTTCTGTCATCTGACCGTAGATCAATGCAGCCTTTGGAAGAACACCTGAATCTTTCATCTCGTGATAAAGGTCGTTTCCTTCACGGGTTCTTTCTCCAACACCGGCAAAAACTGAAATACCACCGTGCTGCATAGCAATGTTATGAACCATTTCCATCATGATAACGGTTTTGCCGACACCTGCACCACCAAACATTCCCATTTTACCACCCCTTGGGAATGGTACAAGCAAGTCAATAACCTTTACGCCTGTCTCGAGAACTCGAACTGTAGTATCCTGCTCTGTAAATTTTGGTGCCTCACGATGAATAGGCGCTGTTTTATCCATACTTACCGGGCCCAAACCATCAACAGGTCTTCCCACAACGTTTAAAACACGTCCCAAGCCGGCTGCGCCCACAGGCATCATTATTGGCTTGCCGGTATCCTTCACATCCTGACCCCTCATCAAACCATCTGTTACATCCATCGCAATAGTACGAACGACATTGTCACCCAAGTGCTGAGCAACCTCAATAACCAGATTGTCGGTCTCATCATTAATAGTAGGATTTGTGATTAAAAGTGCGGTAAGGATTGTAGGCAGTTTACCCTGCTCAAATTCTACATCGACAACAGGTCCCAGAACCTGCGTAATTTTACCTATGTTTTCACCCATCTATGACCTCCTATACGCTAAATGCGGTATTCTAATTTCTTATCCTTTAAGAGCCTCGGCACCACCGACTATATCCATCAATTCAGCTGTAATTGCTGACTGCCGGGCTTTATTATATGCAAGAGTTAAGCTATCTACCATATCATCGCATGCTTTTGTGGCGTTATCCATAGCAGCCATACGCGCAGCGTGCTCACTAGTTGATGTTTCCAGTAAAGCGCTATATATTTGTACATAAACATGCCTTGGCAGCAAATCACCAAGCAGTTCTTTAGCTGATGGCTCACAAATATGTTCAGCCTGATATGGTTTATCAGTATCAACGTCCTCTTCTTCAGCAGTTTCAATGGGTGGAATAGGAAGTATCTGTTTAACTGTTGCAATCTGCCTTGCCATGCTTACAAATTCAGAATAAACAACATAAACCTCATCATATATTTCATCCAGAAATCCATCAACAAGTTTCTGACCTGCGGTCGAAGCAACATTGAAGCCAAACTTGGCGCCAACAATGCCTAAATGCTCTGAATCAATCTGCACCTTATTTTTTCGGCACCAGTCCCGCCCTTTTTTCCCAAAATTAGTGACAGAAATATCAACTTCCTGCTCTGAACGTTCATTCACAAAGTTATTGGCAGCCGTGATAAGATTTACATTAAAACCACCGCAGAGACCTCTGTCAGAAGTACATAATAAAATATTAATCTTTTTTACTTCATCACGCGGTACCAGCAAAGGACTCGCCCCTTCTCCTGCTTTTTCTGCAAGGCTCCCCAAGACTTCTGCAAACTTGGCTGCATATGGCCGAAAACCATCCATATTTTGCTGAGCACCACGCAACTTGGAGGTTGCTACCATACCCATAGCCTTTGTAATCTGCTTTGTCTTTTTTACTGCACCAATTTTAATTAAGACGTCTTTTAGCGTTGCCATATTATATCCTTATAAGCATTCTTCTTAGCCTAATTATAATATTACAATACAAGCTTCTATCTTAGTAATGTAACTTATCAGAAAAAAACCGGCTTTTTTATTTAATTGTATCCTTGAACTCTGCGTCGTAAGCTGTCAAGGCATCCTTCATTTGTTTGTCCAGCGACTCTGATATCTCTTGTTTTTCATCCAGATCACTGAATATCTGCGGATATCTGTCCTCTATAAAACCGTAAAGTCCTGCCTCATATTTTGCCAGTACATCAATAGGATATTTATCAAGAAATCCCTTTGCGCCGGCAAAAAGTAATGTAACCTGTTTCTCCAGCGACAGCGGCTTAAATTGAGGCTGTTTCAAAATCTCAACAAGTCTCGCACCTCTTGTAAGCTGTGCCTGAGTTGCCTTGTCCAAATCACTTCCAAATGCAGCAAATGCTTCAAGCTCACGATACTGAGCCAGATCAAGGCGCAGAGTACCAGCTACCTGCTTCATTGCTTTAACCTGTGCTGATCCACCGACTCTTGAAACTGACAAACCAACATTAATGGCCGGCCTGACACCAGAGAAAAATAGAGCGGGCTCAAGATAAATCTGACCGTCTGTAATGGAAATAACATTTGTTGGAATGAATGCTGAAACGTCACCAGCCTGAGTCTCAATTATTGGAAGAGCTGTCATGGAACCAGCACCGAGCTCATCATTTAGTTTTGCCGATCTTTCAAGAAGTCGGGAATGATTGTAGAAAATGTCACCTGGAAATGCTTCACGGCCTGGAGGACGTCTTAACAGAAGTGAAACCTGACGGTATGCTACAGCCTGTTTTGAAAGGTCATCATATACTATCAAAGAATGCTGCCCTTTATCACGGAAGTACTCAGCCATAGCACATCCCGAATATGGAGAGATAAACTGCAGTGTTGCAGGGTCACTCGCACAGGCGGATACTACTGTTGTATATTCCATAGCGCCGTGTTTTTCTAAAATGTCAACGACCTGAGCAACTGTAGATTTTTTCTGGCCCGTAGCAACATAAATACAGTAAACATCCTTGCCTTTCTGATTTATAATTGCATCAACTCCTATGGCTGTTTTCCCGATCTGGCGGTCACCAATGATCAGCTCACGTTGCCCCTTGCCCACTGGGGTCATTGCATCAATTGCTTTAAGGCCCGTGTACATTGGCTCATGCACACTCTTTCTTGCAATAACGCCCGGTGCAACCTTTTCAACTCTTCTGAACTCTTTTGTATCAATAGGTCCTTTTCCGTCAATCGGTTCGCCAACAGCAGAAACCACGCGTCCAAGAACGCCCTCGCCGACCGGAACCTGAGCAATACGTCCTGTTCTCTTGACCATATCGCCTTCTTTAATGTGGATATCTTCACCCATAATGGCAATACCGACATTGTCTTCTTCAAGGTTCAGAACAAGCCCTAGTATGCCGCCCGGAAATTCAACCAGTTCCAAAGCCATAGCTTTTTCAAGGCCATAGACCCTGGCAATTCCATCACCAACCGACAAGACAACTCCGGTTTCACTTAGCTCAACCTTCTTGTCGTAATCCGTAATCTGTTCTTTAATTATCTGACTTATTTCTTCAGCTCTTAATTCCATTATACACTCTCACCCCTTTTTATAGATTCTCTCATGTTGAGTAATTGTGTTCTGATACTCCCATCTAATACAAGATCTCCTATCCTGGATATTACTCCACCAATAAGCGCTGGATCTTGTTCAACCTCCAGGATAACGTCCTTACCAGTCATTGTTGACATGGTTGAACGAATTTTATCTATTGCTTCAGATGAAAGTTCAGTGGCCGAAACCAAGCTTGCCCTAGCAATGCCTTTCAATTCGTCCGCGAGTTTTTTATAAAACTCATCGATATTGCATAAAAACCCAATTCGACCCTTATCAAATACCAAAAGCAGGAAAGATTTCATCATATCGGAGAGAGATAGCTTATCAATTATTGTATGCAATACCTTTCTGCGACCTGCTGCGTCGTAAAGTGGGTTTGTAATTGCTTGTTCAAGCTCCTTTTCCCCTGTCACCAAACCTGCGATATTGTCAAGCTCTTCCCTGTATAATTCAGCTTGACCATCATCTTTGCCAATAAGCAAAAGTGCCTTGGCATAACGTCGTGCTACAGCTAAATTTTTCACTATGCCACCACCTTCTTTAAGTATTCATCTACCAATCGATCATGGTCTTCGATTGTAATTTCATTTTTTATGATCGCTTCAGCCTTCACAATGGCTTTCTCAAGCACTTCCTCCTGAAGCCGTAATTTCGCCTGATTAATTTCATAATCAATGTTCCGGCGAGCTTGTTCTTTTAATTTATCAGCTACGGATTCTGCTTCTTTTAGTATCCTTTCCTTGGCCTCATTCCCCTGTCGTATGTAATCATCGACGATTTTCTTGCCTTCTTGATCTAACTGAGCCAGTTTTGCTGTATATTCCTCAAGCTTTTGGCTGGCATCCTTTTTCTTGGTTTCAAGCTCGCTTAACTGATCTTCTATTCCCTTAATACGAGCCCCGAAAAATTGAGATACCGGCTTGCGTAAAAGAAAAAACAAGCCCAAAAATAAAACAGCAAAATTCATAACCCGGTATGTATCTGTAGCCACCCATCCTTTCGTCCCGTGCTCTCCTCCAGATGAACCCAATGCTACTCCAACAAAGAAGAACAGAAGCGCAGCAACTATAAATAAAATAATTGAATTACGCTTCATACTGCTGCTAATTCCAGGAACCTTCATTAAAAAGCCCTCCCCAAAATTTTATGACTAATAGCGATTGCAATATCATCAAGCTCTTCTTGCAACGATGCTCTGACACTTTCCGCATCCTTTGCGACTTTCTCACGCACCTCGGCAAGATCCGCCTGAGCCTTTTGATTTATTTTTTCGATTATCATTTTTTCTTCATCAGTAGCTGTCTGCATTAAAGCGTCTTTTTCTCCCATGCCCTTAGCCCTTGCCTCTTTTAAGCCTGAAGTAAAAGCATCATCTTTCCCCTTAATATCGCTGTTACAGGCGTCAATATTCTGCTCAAGGCCGGTAATTTTTTCTTTTCTCTGAATTAGTATGTTTCTGATTGGTTTGTATAAAACAACATTAAGTGCCCATATCAAAACCAGGAAATTTATGATTTGTATACCTAAGGAATAATCTACGCTTATCATTGAATTCCTCCACTACCGATTTCTGAATAATTTATTAAAAAAATATATCTTTAAAAAAATTTCTTCAAAAGATTAACTCCGCTGGACTATATATATTAACTATAATAAATTGTCAAAGGTTTTTTTAATCTTTGCTATTTTTTTGCCTCTTATTCAACCATAAACCTCCTCATACTTACATTAATCAAAAGGCCCATACATATCATAACGGTAATAAGCGATGACCCCCCATAGCTAATAAACGGCAATGTAACTCCTACGACCGGCATCAACCCCATTACCATGCCGATATTAATGATTACCTGCCAGAATATCATTGCTGTGATACCGACTGAAAGTATGGTGCCGAATGGTTCTCGACATCTATAAGCAACATTCAATCCCTTTAAAATTAGTATCAGAAAAACAATAAGAATAATTACAGAACCTATTAACCCCCACTCTTCAGCTAAAACTGAAAATATAAAATCCGTGTGCTGTTCAGGAAGGAATGAAAGTGCATTTTGCGTTCCTTTCAAAAAACCCTTGCCGGATATCATGCCTGAGCCTATAGCAATTTTCGATTGTATAATATGATAACCGGTCCCAAGAGGATCCCTGTCCGGATCCAAAAATGTCAATATCCTCGCTTTCTGATATTCTCTCAAAAAAAACCAGACTAAAGGAATGCTTATTACACCCAAAACGATTAAATATAAAAAGGAACGCCTCTCAATTTTTACAAAAACCGTCATAGAGCCGGCAATTAAAACAATCATTATGGCTGTTCCCAAATCCGGTTGTTTTACAATTAAAACAAAAGGAATTATTGTCAGTAAAAAAGGATTGATAAGTTCGCGTAAAGTTAAGCCTGTTGTATCTGCATGTTTTGAATAATATCTGGCCAAAATTATTATTACAGCGATCTTTACCAGCTCAGATGGTTGAATTGAAAAAAATCCAAACTTCAGCCAGCGCATAGCACCTTTAGAGCCTTCACCGAATATTAACACACCAACAAGAAGAGAAATGCATAAAATATAAACTATGTGTCCCCATCGATCAAAGGTTTTGTAATTGAACAAAAAAGAAATAACTAAAAAAATTAATCCAACAAAATACCATACAAGCTGCTTATAATATTCCATCTGAGGCACCTGTGCTCCAGCCGTTACTGAACTATATAAAGTAACAAGCCCAAAAAAGCCCAGTATAAGAGCTAAGCTCAATAAGGTCCAGTCGAAGTTTTGTACAAGACGGCGGTCAAACATATTAATTTCCCAAATTACTTGTTTTATCGTAACTACTCAGGTTGATTAGGCTGAAGACTGAAGACCTTTAGGAAAAAGACTCCCAGAAGCTAATCTTAAAGCGGCCGGAAATTTTGTCCTAAACTTAGAGAATAACTCTCAGGGATCATCTGTTTCCTTCCACCTTCAGCCTTTTTTATCTTTTAACAAATAGGTTGTTATTAGCTCACTCGCAAGTGGAGCGGCAGCACTAGAGCCATGTTCACCATGTTCAACAATAACAACTACAGCTATTTGGGGGTCCTTTGATGGAGCATAGGCTGCAAACCATGCATGTGATTTTAAGTGATCCGGTCTATTTGCTTTATCAATAGAAGCATTATCATTACTGCCGGTCCTGCTTACAAGCTGAGCTGTCCCGGTTTTACCGCTGATATCAACATCATCAACATGTGCAATCCATGCAGTTCCTTTTTTTTTGTTAACTACATCCCAAAGCCCTTGCCTCACAATCTCTAACGTCCGTTGACCGGCAGGCAATTTTCCTGTAACCTTACTTTTATTTTCATTAACGAGTTCACCTTCTGCTGTTTCTACCTTTTTAAGAATCAATGGCTTATACCTTATTCCTCCATTTGCTATTTCAGAAATCAAAGACATCATCTGCAAAGGAGTTGCAAGATTATAGCCCTGCCCTATAGCAACAGAAAGGGTTTCACCTAACTGCCATCTAATGCCTGTACGAGCCCTTTTCCAGGCAGCGGTTGGTATCAAACCATTTGCTTCATGATCAAGGTCAATGCCTGTTGCTGATCCCAGGCCACAAGCCCTGGCATACCATGCCAGTCTATCAACACCCAGTTTTTGGCCGACCTGATAAAAAAAAACGTCACAGGATTCAGCTAATGCCTTCACAACATTAACTTTATCGTGTCCTCTTTTTTTCCAGCATCTAAAAACCCGATTCCCGCACTTGTAATGTCCCGGGCAATAAACTATTGTATTTTCATCAATTATTCCTTCCTCAAGAGCTGCTATTGCCGTAACTATCTTATATACGGAAGCTGGGGGATACTCAGCATTGACAGCCTTGTTTTCCATTGGCCTGAATGGATTAGAAACAAGAGAATCCCATTGTTCATGTGACATACCGTCAACAAATGCGTTCTGATCAAATGCAGGACTGCTGGCCATAGCCAGTATCTGTCCTGTAGCCGGATCCATAGCTATTATTGCGCCGGCCGAACCTTCCAAAAGTTCTTCAGCCTTTTTCTGGAGTAAGTAATCAATTGAAAGATAAATATTGTGGCCCGGAAAAGCTTCGACGGTTCTCAAGACTCTAACAACCTGCCCTGCCGCATTTACCTCGACCTGCCGTCCTCCACGCTTACCTCTCAATAGACCCTCATAAGTTTTTTCCACACCAAATTTTCCAATATAATCACCTGCTCTATAACCAGAGTATTTTCCCGATTTAAGCTCATCGGGACCAATTTCACCCAAATAACCTATTAGATGAGCCGCATTTTGCTTATAAATATAGTGTCTTCTTGGTTTAACGCTAACAACAATACCAGGAAGATTATATTTGTGGACCTCAATAGCAGCCAAGGCATCTCGCCCTATATCCTGCTTTAACAAAACAGGGGTATAGAATGATATTCCTTTGTTGCGGCTGATTTTTGGCATAAGCTCCGTTGCCGGAACATCTATATATTGAGAGAGCATTTCAATTGTATGTTCAACAGGTTTGGCATCTTTCAAAATTATATTCAAATCAAACGATGGCCTATTATCAACCAGCAACTTTCCATTGCGATCAAAAATTAATCCTCTTGAAGGCTCTATATTTTGCAATCGTATGCAGTTGTTTTCTGAAAGTCGTCTAAGCTCATCCCCTTCAATCACCTGAAGGTAAAAGAGGCGGGCAATAAGCACTAAAAAAGCCGTTAATACTAAAAAGACAACCCCGGTCAAACGTCTTTTGTACCAATCAGTATCTGCGCTCTGTAAGTATTTGCTCAAAGTACCTCTATGTTATTTTAGTGCCCGAACGAAAAATAGAAAATTTTTCCAATTTCTTATGAATATGATTAAAAAATGTTATAAAAAAGAAGCCTGTACATCCTGCCCATAGAATTTGAAAAATAACAGCCCTCATAGTAATGGCGAGAAACCGTGAATCCGGACCAAACATAGAAACACTGGCAATAAATATTATATTCTCCATCAATACGCCGGCGGCAACAATAAACAGCAACAAAATATTATTGCATGCATGTAAATATTTAATAACTATCTTAACAACAATAAACAGCCAGAAATATGTTGTTAAATACAGACCAAAAGGCCCTCCTGAAAGACTATCCATTATAAATCCCAGCACAAGTATAAAAAGTATGCCTTCACGGGCAGGGCGGAACAGACCGAGATAAATAATAAAGGGGATTAAAAGGTCATAAAAATTATTGAATAAAGCGATGTGGGGTATAATTGTTGTTTGAAAAATTACAAGGCAGAGACAGACGCAGATATAAAAACAATACGTCATTGCTCACTCACAAAATCAAAATCATGTTTTGGAGAATCCAATACTATTAGAACCTCTTCAAGTTTTTCAAAATCTACATAAGGCATAACCGTTACTTCTTGAAATATACCTGAATTGCGCTTGACAATTTCCGTAACATAACCAACACGTAGGCCTTTAGGAAAAACGCCATCTAAACCTGAAGAAACAACTGTGTCTCCGACTTTAACATCGTGCTTTCTTAATACATATTTGGAAAGACATCTTCCATATGATTCGCCTTTGATAAGCCCTCTATCTCTGGTTCTCTGAACTAAAGCATCTACAGCGCTATTGGGGTCAATAATCAGCAACACCTTGGAATAATTGTAACTGATATCTATAATCTGCCCTGCAATGCCTTCAGGCACTACTACAGGCAAACCCTTTTCAACTCCATCGGATTTGCCTTTATCTATGATTATTGTTTTAAACCAGGGAGAGGGATCCTGGCCGATAACTTCGGCGACAAGGACCTGATTAGTCATGGTTTCCCGAAAGTTCAATAAGTTGCGGAGTCTAAAATTGGAAATTTCTACTTCACGATACTTATTGTTTTTATCTGTGGCCTGGTTTATCGCTTTTTTAAGATTATCATTCTCTTGTGCAACTGAAACCAGAAAAAAATAATGGCCCCATATATTTTTAAAAAATTGAACGGAGTTGGTAACTGTTTTCTGAAAAGGAGCAATAAAAAAAATAGCGGTCCGCCCTGACCCATAGGAAGAATATCGGCTGCTGTTAACTGAAAGGATTATGATGTTAACAACGATCAAAGCAACCGCACCAACTATCATCACCATTTTTTTCGAAAACATGAAACTATATGATCATAACTTGTTTGAGTAGTTCAATACTGTCAATAACTTTACCGGAGCCTAACGCAACTGTGGATAATGGGTCATCAGTTATTGTTATTGGAAGATTTGTCTCCTCCCTCAGAAGCTTGTCTAAATTTTTTAACAAAGCGCCGCCGCCTGTTAATACAATTCCTCTATCAACTATGTCGGCAGCCAGCTCAGGCGGAGTTTGTTCAAGAGCTATTTTTACAATTTCAACTATGGCGTCTATCTGCTCAGAAATTGCAACCCTTATCTCTTCGGAATCAATGGCAAGAATTTTAGGGATTCCTGATGCAAGGTCTCTCCCCTTGACCTCAATCGTTTCCAGATTCTGGGGGTCCGGGTAAGCGTTACCTATTGTTGTTTTAATAATCTCGGCTGTTCTCTCGCCAATCAACAGATTGTATTTTCTTTTTATATACTGTATTATTGCTGCATCCATCTTATCACCAGCCACCCTGATAGACCTGCTGTAAACAATTCCTGCCAGAGAAATCACAGCAACTTCAGTTGTGCCGCCACCGATATCGACCACCATATTACATATAGGTTCTGTAATAGGAAGTCCCGCCCCTATCGCGGCAGCCATAGGCTCTTCAATTAAAAATACCTCACGGGCCCCCGCTGATTCAGCAGATTCCTTAACAGCTCGCTTTTCAACCTGAGTAATTCCCGATGGTACTGCAACAACAATTCTTGGCCTGACAAATGTCCGCCTGTTATGTACCTTGTGTATAAAATGACGCAGCATTGCCTCAGTGACTTCGAAATCAGCGATAACGCCATCTCGCATTGGACGAATAGCTACTATATGTCCTGGCGTCCTTCCAAGCATATTTTTCGCCTCAAGCCCTACCGCCAACACTCGATTTTTCATCCTGTTATCAGTACGCACAGCAACAACCGAGGGTTCACTTAACACAATACCCTTGCCTTTAACATAAACGAGTGTATTTGCAGTACCTAAATCAATAGCAAGATCATTTGAAAATATACCTAAAATACCATCTAAAAATAAACTCATGGCTCCTCATTCTCGCTCGTAACTAGCGCATATGTTGTTCGGTTAATTTAATACCTGAATTGAGCTTTTAGCAGTTAGCATAATAATTTCGCCATATTGATAGATGTCAACATTTCACCCAATGGGTAAAAATCGAATCGCTGGCAACCATCTGAAATAATATCAGCTAACGGCTAAGAGCTAATCGCTCAACTTAGTTAATAATGAATCACTACCAAAAATATCCTGTTATTACAAATAAAAATTTGTAATTGATGAACTCGTAAAAAGTCAATCTTTAGTGTTTACAAAATAAGATAACTTCTCAAAAAGTTCGGCTAAAGATAAAAAAGACGAGTCCTCTGGTGATAAAATGTAAAATAACTGACTGTTTGAGAAGTTACAAAATAATTTCCATCACAGTATCGTGTAATATCGGCCTGAATTTCTTTATCTTATTATTATCACGTGATGGATGTACACGGTTTGTTAAAAGTATAACAATAATTGATTGATCGAGATCCATCCAAAATGATGTCCCGGTAAAACCAAGATGCCCTATACTTCTTTTAGAAAAATGGCTGCCGCAGCTCGAATCAGATAAAGAAGGCGTATCAAAACCAAGCGCCCTGTCTGAACCCTGCTGCCGTTCAAAAAACTTGCTTATTAACTCTTTTTTAAAACCATATGAATGTTCATGGGAAGCAAATAAAAGTGAAGACAAGAGAACCTTCACATCCATAGCGGTCCCGAAAAGACCGGCATGCCCAGCTATACCCCCCACAACATAGGCATTATCATCGTGTACTAAACCATTTAGAAGTATTTTGCGCCAGGGGCAAAGTTCTGTAGCGGCAAAACAATCCATATAACTCTCAGAATTAAGGCATGCAAAAAAAAGATGTTCAAGCCCAAGGGGCCTGTAAATATCTTGAATTACGAAGTAGTCTAAAGATCTTCCAGATACCTTTTCAACAATCCATTCAAGAACCATAAATCCAAGGTCGCTATATAATGCATCGTTACCTATAGGATGTATAAGAGGTTCATTTATGAGAAAGTTCCTTAAAGCATTTTTTCGAAAATTATACGGAATTTTTAGCAACTCAATATAATATGGTCGATAATCAGGCAGACCGGAATTATGACAAAGAAGATTTCTAATAGATATTTGTTTCTTATCCGTATTTCTAAATTCAGGCAATACTGTTCCAAGATTTTGATCAAGATCCAGCTTTCCTTGCTGAATCAACTTCATCACTGCCAATGTAGTTGCAAGAGGTTTTGTAAGGGACGCCAAATCAAAAACAGTGTTTTTTGTCATTATGCGTTTTGAGAATATATTTGCATATCCATAAGCCTCAAAAAAAACAATCGAATCATTTTTTGAAACCAAAAGTACCCCTCCAGGGAATACCTTGTCTTTGACGCCCTTTCTCATCAAATCATTAATTTTAAACATACGAAGGAATGCTTTTGGTAACAATTCGCTGTTCACAGTTTTTTTAAATGAATCTTGTAATGATTGATAGTAACAGTTCACGGTTGTCGGTTGTCGGTTGTCGGTTCACGGTTCACGGTTCACGGTTCACGGTTCACGGTTCACGGTTCACGGTTCACGGTTAATTGCCTTGAATTCTCACAACCGAGCCTCTTATTTCTTGTCAGCCTCTGGCTGATATGTTTGATCAACCGTAAACTGTAAGCCGACAACCGTAAACTATTTATGATGTAGCCGCTTCATGAAATGAAAGTAAACTCCTGTCGGAATCAAGAGTTGCCGTAATTCCGAACGGAATAGTAATATTGTTTCTCCCATGTCCTGCTTCAAGGCCGGCAAGAACAGGAATATCATCATCCTTGAAAATATTATCAACAACACTAAAAATTTCTTTAATCTTACCGCAATCTTCAAAAAAGCCTAGAACAAGGCCGGCAATACCCTCAAAACATCCGGCCATTTTCATCTGAGTCAGCATTCTGTCGATTTTATATGCAGCCTCCCCCCTGTCTTCAAGAAAAAGAATATGACCTTTAAAACTGGGCTGAAAAGGAGTCCCCGCCAGGTGGCACAAAGTAGCAAGATTCCCTCCTGAAACAACTCCTGAAGCCGAACCATGTCTAAGCGTAATGCCGTTTTTTATTGTTATTTTAAGCTTACTGTCTGAAAAAAAAGCAGCCATCATTGATTCTTTCGTCTTTTGAGAAGCATCAGCTATAGTTGTTACCATTGGGCCGTGAAATGTTACAAGGCCGCACTTTATATATATAGCAGATAAAATTGCAGACACATCGCTGAATCCAACAAAAATCTTTGGATTATTCCGTATGATGTTATAATCCAACAATGGAAGAATTCTTATCGAGCCGTATCCTCCTCTTGCACAAATAATGGCCTTTATTGAACTGTCTGCAAAAAGCTTATTCAACAAATTTGCCCTATGAACATCAGGCCCGGCAAGATATGTATTTTTGTCAAATATATCATCTAAAACACATACACATAACCCCATTGATTCCAAAACATGAACACCAAGATTATAATTCTCCATATCAAAAGGACTGGCTGGAGCGGCGATTCCGACCTTATCGCCAGGTTTAAGCCGGGCAGGTATTAGTGTATTTTTTGAATTCATAATTAGTGCCTGTCCTAAAAGTATTTTTTTAATGCTGGCAATAGTTTCAGCGTATTTGCCGATGTGAAGATTTGTGAAAAAGCTATTAGCCATTAGCAGTCAGCTATTAGCTGAATGTGTTATCTGTTTGATTTTTTAAGCTAAAAGCTAATTGCTAAAAATCCTCGATTTGAGAATAGCATCCAATTGACTATAATTTCAGATAGTTTGAGTTTTCGTCCAAGCACTAATTAACAGGAAAAAATATTTTTTTACATTCTTTTGCAGGTAATCTGAGCCTTTTAAGGGCTATTTCCGCAACTTGTGATACTGGATCATACATCTGCGAAACAGGAGGATTGTAAGCAAGTTCGGCATCCATAATATCATAGAGGGTCATGCCGCCGTGTATGGCAAGAGCAAACAAATTAATTCTCCATGCAGCGCCTTCCTTCCCCACAGCCTGCGCACCGAGGATCTTTCCGGTGCTTGATTCAACAATGACTCCAATGCTGATTTCTTCAGCGTCAGGCATATAATGTGGTTTTATCTCCCGTTTTGTAAAGAATGCCTTTGCCTCATAGCCCAGATTTTTTGCGATTTCAAGAGTATAGCCGGTTGAAGCTATCTCAAGACCACCTATAACTGTAACAAATGTGTTCAAAGCGCCTGGATAAGAGCTGTTGCCTCCTGCTGCATTTATTCCAGCCGCCATCCCCTGCCGGTAAGCCGAGGTTGCAAGCTGCATAATGGTTGGCGTCCCATCTATCCGGGAATATGTCTGCACAAGATCGCCAACTGCATACACATCTTTTACAGATGTCTCCATCCTGTTGTTAACAACAACTGATTTTCTTTCCGTTCTTGCGCCCGCCAATTCAGCAATCCTTGTATTAGCCTTCATGCCCACAGCCATAACAACTATATCGCAGTCAATATTTTCAGCAGCGATTTCAACAGACTCAACTTTATGTTTTCCATTTATGCGGTCTATTCCTTTACCAAAAAGAACCCTGATTCCAAGCCTTTCAAGATGCTCGACTATAATGCTCCCCATTGATGGTTCCAGGTTTCGCGGAAAAGGAGGAGGGGATTTTTTTGTTACTGCCACATCAAGTCCCAGTTTCTTCAGCCCTACCGCAATCTCAAGGCCGATAGAGCCTCCGCCCACGACAACCGCTTTCTTTTTACTGGAAGATTTGGCGGCCTGAAGAAGAGCTTCACTGTTATCAATATCAGATACAAAATGAACTCCTCTGCCCGAAAGCTCCTTTGCACCGGTGACTCCAAGGATAATCGGCGATGCGCCTGTTGCAAGTATCAATGAATCATACTTGATCTCCTTCTCCTGTGAAGTCGCCAGGTCAAGTGCTTTTACTATTTTTCTTTCCGCATCAACGGAAATAACTTCGTGAAAAAGGAGCTTGCTCAGCCTGTTTCTTACTTCAGGCACATTATATTTCAGCTCATCAAAATCTTTAATAATGCCTTCAATAACAAAGGGAAGACCGCAGGGAGAAAACTGATCAAAATTTCTCTTCTCAATAATGGTTACATGGCTTTTTCGGTTATAACTCAGAGCGCTCTTTGAAGAATAGAGCCCGCCTGCTCCAAGACCGACAATTACTATTTCCACAGGCTGATTATTCGACATAACATTATCCTGCAAGGCACGGTTTGCGGGCAGCGCTCACTTCATCAAGTCTTCTTACCTTGCTTTTGCCTGGAGCATTATGCAGCAAGTCCGGGGACTCCTTTGCTTCATTTGCAATAGCCTTAAATGCTTCAATAAATTTGTCGATATCTTCTTTTGACTCTGTTTCCGTTGGCTCAATCATTATTGCCCCGTGAACCACAAGCGGAAAATAAACGGTTGGAGGATGAAAGCCGTAATCCATAAGGCGCTTGGCCATATCAAATGTGGTAACATGGTCGTCCCTCTGTTTTTCATCGGAAAACACGCATTCGTGCATACACGGCCTGTCATATGCGAGGTCTAAAGTATCCTTCAGGCTTTCCTTTATATAATTTGCATTTAAAACAGCAAGACGGCTGGCCATCTTCAGATCTTTCGGCCCCATACTTATGATATAGCTGTAAGCCTTAATCATAACTCCAATATTTCCGTGGAAAGCCTGCACTTTGCCAATAGATTCGGGATAATTATCAGAAAACTCATAATTGCCCTTATCTTCAACAATACGGGGAACTGGCAGAAATTGCTCAAGATGTTTCTTCACACAAACGGGCCCCGAACCTGGGCCTCCTCCACCGTGGGGTGTAGAAAATGTCTTATGCAGGTTCAGATGCATTACGTCAACTCCGATTTTTCCCATTTTTACTATACCCATTACAGCATTCAGGTTTGCGCCATCGCAATAAACAATTCCTCCTTTGGAATGAACAATTTCAGATATTTCCCTGATGTTCTCTTCAAAAAGGCCAAGCGTGTTCGGATTTGTCAGCATTATTCCAGATGTGTCTTCATCCATTAAATCAGCAACAGACTCAACCGAAAGAATTCCATTTTCATTGGACTTAACCTCTACGGAACTATAACCGCACAGGGTTGCAGTCGCCGGATTTGTGCCGTGGGCTGTATCAGGGACAAGGATCTTAGAACGCTGCGCACCTCTGTTTTTGTGATAAGCATGAATAATTAACATGCCTGTAAGCTCTCCATGCGCTCCCGCAGCAGGCTGAAGGGTTACTGCATCCATGCCGGTAATTTCAGCAAGATATTGCTCAAGTTCATACATCATTCTGAGCGTTCCCTGGGAAAGATCCGGGGGGAGCAAGGGGTGAGCTCCGGCAAGGCCTGAAAGTCCTGCCTGTTTTTCGTTTGTCTTTGGACTGTATTTCATAGTGCATGAACCCAGCGGATACATGCCTGCGTCAACCCCGAAATTCCACTGGGAAAGTCTGGTGTAATGTCGTACTACATCAACCTCGCTCAAATCAGGGAAATCAGGGCATTCTCCGGCTAATTCATTGTCAAGGGGGAAAGATTCAACATCTTGCCGCGGAAAAGAATAACCGCATCTTCCTTTTTTGCCTTTTTCCCAAAGCAGCGGCTCATTTAAAATAAGTCCTGTGGCGCCTATGGTTTCCTTCATAGTTTAATCTCCCTGACAAAAGCATCCATGTCGTTTTTCGATATGGTTTCCGTCGCGCATAAAAGATAGTGGCCTGTAAGCTCCGGATAGTATTCAGTTAGAGGAAGACCTGCTACAATTTTCTTATCCAGAAGACGATTATAGACAGAATCAAAACCTGCGGGAAATTCCACCACGAATTCATTAAATGTCGGACTTTCAAAACTAATTTTAAATCCTGCTTTCTTCAATTCCTGCTTTAGATATTCAGCCTTGTCATAATTAAGCCCGGCGAGTTTCTTTATTCCGGTACCTCCCACTGAGGCCATAAAAATTGCGGCCGCAAGAGCACAAAGGCTGTTATTGGTACAGATGTTGGAAGTGGCCTTCTCGCGGCGAATATGCTGTTCCCTTGTTGCAAGCGTGAGAACAAAACCTCTTTTTCCATCCAGATCTTTGGTTTTACCGACCAGACGACCAGGCAGGCTCCGCATATATTTCTTTCTGCCGGCAAGCATACCAAGAGCTGGTCCGCCGAATGAACGAGGAATACCCAGGCTTTGACCTTCCCCACAAACAATATCGGCATCCTGGCTGCCTGGATTTTTTAGAAGCCCGTATGAAAAAGCTTCTGTAAAGCATGTAATAAAAAGAGCATCCTTATTGTGGATCTTCTCTCCAGCCTCCTTAAGGTTTTCAATGCATCCGAAAAAATTAGGAGATTGAACTGCAACAGCCGCAAGATCATTGAGTTCATCAAGCCCTGCAAAATCAGTCAAACCGTTCTTGAGATAAGGAAGCTCCAATATTTGATATCCGGTCGGCTCAAAATAAGTTCGAACCACCTGACGATAGAGAGGATGAATCAAACTTGAAACAGCCACTTTTCTTTTTTTGCTTATACGAACAGCCATAAGAAGCGATTCGGCAAGAGCTGTTGCGCCATCGTAATGCGAGGCGGTTGCCACTTCCATTCCTAAAAGGCGGGCGGCAAGTGTCTGATACTCGTAAATTGCCTGAAGTGTTCCCTGGCTGACTTCCGGCTGGTAAGGAGTATAAGAAGTTACAAACTCTGACCGGCCAAGAAGGAAAGATACTGAAGCAGGTATATAATGTTCGTAGCTGCCTGCACCCATGAAAACCTTATAATCCGGTGATACCGCCATAGCACCGGAAAGAGCAGACATATGAGAGTCTAATTCCCACTCGGTCAAAGCATCTGGCAGTTGTAAATCATCCTTGCTGATGCAATCATCAGGTATTGTTGAAAAAAGATCATCAATATTATCAGCTCCAACAACCTGCAGCATTGATTTAATATCTTCGCTGGTATGAGGAAGATAACGCATTTATTTAAGTTCCTTTCAACTTTTCCAGGCAGGCTTCACTTGTCATCAGTGTATCCATCTCAGAAGGATTGCCGGGATTGATCACAACAAACCACCCAGCGCCATAAGGGCTGTTGTTTACCAGTTCAGGAGATTCTTCAAGATCGTTGTTAACAGAAACGATTTCACCGCTGATCGGCATATAACATTCAGAGACAGCTTTCACAGATTCAACAGTTGCAAATACTTCTTCCTTTTTAAAAGTATCTCCAGCCTGCGGCAGTTCAACAAAAACAATGTCTCCTAGCTGATCCTGAGCATAGTCGTCAAGACCAACTCTAACTTTATCATCCTCAAGCCTGGCCCATTCATGATCATCCGCATAACAAAGATCTGCCGGCAAATTCAATTCACTGATCTCTTTCATGGTTTCTCCTTTTTAATGTTCTCTTCAACGTATAGTGACGCCTCGGCCCCTGACGTAGTCCTTTAGTTCGCCAATCCCAATAATCCCAAAATGGAACATCGAAGCGGCAAGCAATACTGTAGCGCCTGCTTGTACTGCCTCATAAAAATGCTCCAATTTCCCTGCGCCACCGGAAGCTACCACGTCGGCAGAGACCGCTTCCTTGATTGCCCTGATCACCGGCAGATCATAACCGGTCTGCGCACCGTCACCCGCTTTGCTGGTAGGCAGAATAACAGGAATACCGTAGCCGTCAACACGTTTTGCCCGTTCAAACGCTAACTCCGGGTCTTCGGTTTCTTCGATCCGTTCATAACCCACTTTTGCCAGCCAAAGTTTAAAGGGTTCAGCTTTGGGAGATGGGATGGATTGAATTAATCGTAAAAGCTGTTCTGTATCTGCAACATCTGTGAATCGCATTTTACCATCGGCTGCTTGCATTTTCAAAGCGTGACAACTTGTCACGGTTTCATTGCCCTCCTTTTTTAGCCGCTCCTTGAGCTTTCGCCAATAGGCTTGCGGATTGATACTTTCTGTCAAGATCGCGACCACATCAACAATGGAAAAATACCATTGCTCCTTGTTATCGTCCCAATGACGACGGACTTTTTTCTGATTAAACAAAATTATGGAATTTTCTTTTTTCATCTTTTTAAGACCTCGTTCCCTGTTTCGGTCGTTACATACCGCTGCTTACTGCTTGTTGGTTTTTCAGGGATGGTCATAGCAAGTAATCCTTGTTGGAGCAAAGGTTTTAGATAGTTTGCCTGGAAAGTTTTCCAGTGTTTAAGACCAATCAATTCCATAAGTTCTGAGGACTTGCGCGGCTCCTGGCAAAAATTCAAGACTTGTGCGGTGACTTGTGCGGTGACTTGTGCGGTGACTTGGTCTCGACTTGGTCCTGGCTTGGTCCCGACTTGCGCGGTCTCTTTCGAAACTGCAAGGGGATGAGCAAGAAAATAACTCACAAAGTATGTTCGATTATCATCAGTCTTAAAACGAGGAGCCGGAGAGCCGTTGGCAAAAGCGCACAGAGTGTGCAAAACAGCCTTTGGATTCCAGCCGCGTTGAAACTCAAGCCGCTCCCACTCCACAGGGCGGCCCTGCAATACTTCATGGATATTGATAGGCAGACTCATATTTTACGGTTCCTTCTTGTTGCCCTGTGCTTTACTCAAATCGGCCAGATACCAACTGGTAATGGTGGGGATTGTGGATGGCTCTGCAGAAAATTTTTGCAACGTCATCATAACAGTTTCTTACCGTTTATTCTTTCGATTCAGAATTCTTACTTTCCAACGCCTCTCCCTAAGCGATTTGATTCCTTAGTTTATGCCACCAGTTTCATTAATCAATTCCCAATGACCCCTTTTATCGCTTTCCTCCAAGGGTTAAACATAGACCTGACCCCTTTTCCCTCTCGCTACATAACGACCCCAATCATTCGCATATGAATGATAGGGCGTTGCCCCCCATGATAAAGCATATCAATGTGATTGTTTTTGTGAATGATAAAGAGCATGATAGATCGGGGACAGAAATAGAACGGCACATAGTCGCCAACTTTGGTGCCTGGGTGACACTGCACGTCAATCTCGAACAACCGCCTACGTTTAATTTCGGTCATGCCGATGGAGGTCTGGCCACCACCCTGCTTAACACGCCGCCCATCGGCTTCGATGCAACCAGCAGCCACAATGGAGGCGAGATTGTTGACATGCAATCCTCACTTATCCCAATCGCTGTCTTTTGTCCATGACTGATAGAACTTAATCCTTTCCTCTCTCTCCTGTTTATCCTGTTGGTAGTTTTCAAAATCTTTATGAATCCGCTCTGAATATTTTTTGATATGTTTTTTAAGTAATGATGTATTCATAATTTCACCTTTGTTCTTCACTCTCCAGCAGATTCTGTCAAGAATGAAGACCCTTCTGGTACTTTTAATAATTGGCGTAACATTTTAGAGCAAGGGCCGGACAAACGGGTTGGAGGAACCCCGAGCAAAGGACCCCGGCTATTCCTGACCATGGACCGCTTGGAGCACTTGGTATAGATATAAAAACACAGAGTCCGATCCGAAAACCAGATTTATAATCAAGATTCAATAACTGATTTTTCCGGTGTTTGTTTAACTCCTTAACGGGTAGGTTTTCATCATATGAAAGATCGAGAATTCCCGCTGGCTGTAAAATGTGTTTCCAGAAACGATGCTCTTTTTTATCTCCTTCAAACGAAAAAAACATCCCCTCTTTTACTGAGTGGCCGGCGGGGTTTCCAAGGACAAGCAAAAGTGGTGGCCTATTATCAACTTTCGTGGGGATAAGTTGTTCAGAATGATAAATTAAATAGTCACCTTCGCGTTTAAATATGTCTCTGTTACAGGAATCAGATTCAAGAAAGGCTTCCCACTTTTTTTCAAATCTCTCTCTTTCTCGTTTTTTTGTGGCAGGAAATAATTGTTTAAGATCGATTTTGCACTGAAGCCTTACCTGATCTATTTGTTGATATGAAAGTATGACACCTGACATATTGGCAGCCTTTATAGATCTATTTGTCGGGTTACTTATTTATAAGATGTCCCGGAAGTTCTTGGCAGCTAACCATCTCACAGACGGAGGCTAATGCCTACCATTTTTTCATTCTTACGTTTTTTTTGCAAAGGCAAAATTATACGCCCTTCAGAGGGGCATGTTGTACCCGCACAGCTCGAATTTTTTTGAGGCAAAACTGAAAACCGGAGTTTTCGTTCAGAGACTATTTAGTTGAACATAGAAACCCTGGCGCTCTGGGCCAGGTCAGAAAAAATTGGCTCTGCCATAAAATCGTTATCATTTGAGACACCCAAAACCATATTTTGTCATTGTGACAGTACAAGTAGCTCCCAATAACAGGTTTTGGGTATTCTTGAAGTTTTTGTCACAGTAATAAAATCCAAACGATAAGGCCCGACTGATTTTAATACGGCAATTCAGGGCTCATTAGCTCAGGCCCAGTAAATCATGCCCTCTGGACTTATACCAAAGCCGGCCCCTGTGGGGTCGGATTTTTACTTTTTTGCCGGATCTACGGTCATCATAAAATATCGACGTTCGATCCCACTTATTATTATATGATGCAGGACGCCAGGAGCGTCTATACGGGCTTTTCTTGGCAACAGTACAAAAATCAACGAAGGCATGAGAAACTTATAATCTGAAGAACGTCCAGAGGCTCCATACTAAGAGCCGGGCTATTCAAGTATTCTTTGCTCAACCACCCCCTGTTTATCTTGAGCCTGCTTGACTGAACCGAAAAACAGCAGTATTAAGAAACAAACAATGAAAAAACATGACGATTGAACGGGGCGTGAAGAAGATGCAAGGTGTTGATGATATAATATTATGGAACAAAACGATTATTATCAGATACTGGGTTTAGATAAGGATGCCAGCCAGAAGCAAATCAAAGAAGCTTACCGGAAACTGGCCTTTAAATATCACCCGGATCGAAACAAGGAACATCCGGAAACCGCTGAAAAAATGAAACGCGTTAACGAAGCCTATGCTGTTCTCTCAGACACGGAAAAAAGAGGTGAATATGATATGTTGAGACAGCAGTTCGGATCTTCTGCTTACAGTCAGTTTAGAACAAATTATTCTGAACAGGATATCTTTAGCGGTTCGGATATAAATCAAATTTTTGAAGAAATGGCCAGGGCGTTTGGATTCAGGCATTATGACGAAATATTCAGGCAATTTTACGGTCAGGGATACCGTACCTTTGAATTTAAAAAACCGGGGTTTACTGTCAGCGGGTTTGTTTTTCCCAGGGGTTTGGGGAGGGGAAAACATAATCAAATGCAATTTCCATTGCAGGGACCCTTTGGCAAACTCTACCAATATGCTTTTAAAAAAATCGCTGGTGTTGAATTGCCGGAAAACGGGGCCGACATCAACGATATTATTCATCTGGACCCGCTAAAGGCTCAACAAGGTGGTCCGTATGCATATTTCTTAAGGAAAAAGTCCAAGAAGCTGGTTGTCAAAATTCCACCGGGTGTCAGAGAAGGGCAGCGAATCAGACTCGCCGGAATGGGTGAGGATGGAAAAGGCGGGGGAAAGCCCGGGGATCTTTATTTGAAAGTTTATATCAAAAAGCCGCTGCTCCGGAAAATTAAAGATTTTATTTCTCATCTTCGCAAATAGATATCAGCCTTTTGATGCGAAGCAAGAACAAAGGGGGGCGTCAGCAATGAAAAAATACTTTATACTTGCTGTGATTTATGAAATAATTTTTTTATTAAACATCGCATGCTTTCCTTTGACAATGGGTGAAGCCATGACTATTGACAAATCCAAAGAAATCGTAAAGCTGCCTGCCCCACGGTTTGACGGCAATATTCCGGTTGAGACAGCTTTGTTGAAAAGACGGTCTGTGCGAAGCTATGCTGCAGAAGCTTTGACGCTTGCCGAAGTCTCGCAGCTTTTGTGGTCTGCGCAGGGCATAACAGATTCGAGAGGTTTTAGAACAGCGCCTTCTGCCGGAGCGCTTTATCCTCTTGAGGTATACATTGTCGCTGGCAGGGTGCAGGACCTTCCCGCAGGTATTTATAAATACAGACCCCATAGACATGAATTGTTCAAGATTTTAGAGGGAAACCGGCGAGCGCAATTGTGCAGTGCGGCTTTAAATCAATCTTCAGTAATACAAGCGCCTGTTGTTATGGTGTTTTGCGCCGTATATGAACGTATCACCGGAAAATATGGAAATAGGGGCATGCAGTATGTTTATATGGAAGTTGGGCATGCGTCCCAAAATGTCTGCTTGCAAGCTGTTTCATTAGGTCTGGGGCCATTAACCATCGGCGCTTTTTATGACGACCAGGTTAAAACGGTCATCCATGCAATGGCGGATGAGCGTCCGCTCTATATCATGCCGATTGGAAGGCTAAAAAGTGAATGATTCTTGCCTGTTGGATACAAAAATCAGAGCTGTAGCAGAAATTATTTTTGTTTCTGACCGGATCGTTGTTTTT
Source organism: Deltaproteobacteria bacterium (assembly GCA_030606805.1). Classification (GTDB taxonomy): domain Bacteria; phylum Desulfobacterota; class Desulfobacteria; order Desulfobacterales; family ETH-SRB1; genus B13-G4. Next base: position 3,943 of record JAUWFS010000009.1, on the reverse strand, counting down.
ACCGGAGCAGGTGTAAGCACGGAATCAGGAATTCCGGATTTTCGCAGCCTTGGAGGAATCTGGACTAAATTTGATCCTGATGATTTTACCATACAAAAATTTTTAAGCAGTGAAGAGACAAAAAAAACAATGGAAGATTCTCGTTAAACGAGGCCTTTTTTCAAGCGTCAGGCCGAATCAGACTCACTATATTATTGCAGAATTGGAAAAGATAGGCAAGCTTGATTGCGTTATTACGCAGAACATAGACAATCTTCACCGGAAGGCGGAAAATTCTCCGGATAAGGTTTTTGAATTACATGGAAACATGAGATTGGTTAGATGTCTGAGCTATAGTAAAAACATCAAAAACCATCTGATACACCGAAGGAGCCCCGCGCCCTTTATCCTTACAATTATTCAACATAGTTAAACGTTATTCAGTTCAACTACCACATCAACTTATAAACTAATGTACACCCCGAAAGCTCATAAAAGCATTCCGCTTCCACAAGAATTAGAACGCAGTATCCTTCACGGGTTGGCTTGTGAATGGGAAACAGCTCTATGGGTTTTGGAGTCGTCTCACAGAAAATTGATGCGCAGGCCACTGTTCAGTCTCCGAGATATGACGAGCAGACTTGGATATTGGTCCAGCGAAAGACGCGAGATCTGTCTCAGCCGGAACCTTGTACTTCACCATCCCTGGGACGCTGTGCGTGAGGTTCTTCTGCATGAAATTGCCCATCAGTTTGCAAACGAGGCTTTAAGTACCGATGGTGAGCCGCCACACGGCCCAAAGTTTTGTACGGCCTGTAAGCTTCTCCGTGCAAATCCTAAGGCCTCAGGAAATTACAGTTCGCTCCATGAACGGATTTTTCATGAAGTGCTGAGTCCCGAAGATAAGATCATGCTTAGGGTCAAGAAGCTCATGGCCCTGGCGGAAAGTCAAAACCAACATGAAGCTGAACTGGCTATGGCCAAGGCCCATGCGCTCGTTGCCAAATACAATGTGGATCTCATAGCCCGCAACGAAGACCGGGATTTTATAAGCGTTTTTGTCGGCAACCCCGCTTTGCGTCATTTTCGGATAGATTATCACCTTGCTCACTTAATACAGGACTTTTATTTTGTGTATGGACTGTGGGTGTCTGCCTACGTGCTGGAAAAAGGAAAAATGGGGCGTGTATTGGAGATCAGCGGGACAGTACAAAATACAAAAATAGCGTGCTATGTCCATGACTTTGTTCAGCAGTTTATTCATTCCCAGTGGCATCAATATAATCATGATAAGAAATTGAATCACTATCGCATGATTGATTTCGCAGTCGGTATCGTAGAAGGATTTCGTTCCAAGCTGAAATTACAAAGCAAAGGAGAGAAAAAAACCTCAACTAAGCAAGCGCTCATCAAAGTTACAGACCCTCTACTCCTGGAATATGCCGATCATAGATATCCCCGCACTACTACGTTCAGAGGAAGAATTTCAAGTCAGGATGACAATGTATTAAGAGACGGAATGAAAGTTGGCAGAAAACTGGTTATTTTCAAAGGAATTACTGATAAGGGACTCGGAAAAAATAAAATATTCCAGATAGCGCCTTGATAAACATAACATCCCGAAAGTCCAGTTTCCTGTCCCGGATGTTCCTCCCACTGGACGGCGGAGGCTGGTTAATAATCAAGCTCTCCAACCGAAATTCCGGAAATTCCGGGACGCTCTTTCATATATTGACATATCGAATACAATCTATTGTAAAGATAGGAGCGTCACGAAAGCGCCCAAAGAAAAATAAATTTATTGCAAAGTAATTAACCAACATATCAAGGAGCGTCCCATAAAGGCCCCCGTTTCAAAAATTATCAGTAGAAGGGAAAATAGAAAGTCAACATAGTCAACAATGTCGCCTAAATTCCTAAAATTCCCCTGAAAGGATAGAAACGCGTAATTTCAACCCCGTCCCCCTTTTCGGGTATTTTCCTGCCTGATTCAAATAACTGTCACAGAAGATAATTTATTGTAATAATTTGTCTCGTCACTTGATCCTCATAATCTCTCATCGTTGTATATGTGACTTATTTTTTTCTTTTACCCATGAGCGTACTAATTGAGCTCTGTCGATGCCCAAATGCTGCCTGATAAATATGTCAACATGGGAGTTCTCCTTTTATGCTGTTACCTTTTTTACTACCCCCTCTTGTTTTACAGAAAGAAGCCTTTTGTCAAGAGTGTAGACACGACCCCTCTGTTTTCCCCAATCAGGCTTTCTTCTCAATACTTCCAGATAGCCTTTTTCCGCTTCAGCAAGCCTGCCTTCCTTGTGGGCAAAAGAAGCTTTCTTGAAAACGTATTCGGAATCGTCTTTCGTGCGCTTCGACGGGATAGAATACTTTTTTGAGTGGCGCGAAGTCATATCTTCATTTGTCATTTTTGGCTTCAAACAACCACCTCACCCACCGCTTGCGGTCCTTGGCAAATTTTAGCAAAAAATCTTTCTTATGACATCGATGCGTGATGTGCCATACGTGTCCCGGAAGGTAATGTCTTTTTGCTCTTGCCATACTCTTATACGCTTTTTCCCTTAAAAAGGTATTTTACATCACAAAAACACCATTTTAAGGCCTTATATGACTATACATTTAAATGATTTGTTCACAATATCAATATGTTCCTATGGCCCGACCCCCAAGTAGGTAATGTCAGACCAATATTAAGTATTCGGTTTCAATATTTAACTTTTAAGATGTGACCCTCTGTCCTTTTCCTTGTATTTAATCCTTTATCCTTCCGCCTTCATCCTTTATTTGTTCTTCAATGAACTTCTGCATTTCCTCTTTCTTTGGCAATTCCAGCATGTATTTTGAGACAAATAAATTATCATCCATACCGGCCAGGGCATACTCCACCAAGGCGTGATCCTTGTCTGTACAGAGCAGAATTCCGACAGGCGGGTTATCACCTTCAATCATCATGTTTTTCTTGTACCAACTGACATAGGTATTCAGTTGTCCAACATTTTCATGGTTGAATTCAGCGAGTTTTAATTCTACAAGCACATGACATTTAAGAATCCGGTGATAAAAGACGAGATCTATAAAGTTGTGTGTTTTGCCAATAAGAATACGCTTCTGCCTGGCTTCAAAACAGAATCCGTGCCCAAGCTCCAAAAGGAATTCCTGAATTTTATCCAGTAGTTCATCTTCGAGATGAGATTCACTCATCACATCTTTGGCTCTTAGCCCCAGAAATTCAAAAATATAAGGATCCTGTATTGCCAAACTTGGCTTTGCCTGTTCCGCACATTGATTTGCCAGATCTGAAAGTTTCTTTTTGTCGTATGACAGACCGGATCGCTCGTAGTAAAGGCTGTTGATCTGGCGTTTCAGTTCACGCACCGACCAGTTACCGCGAATACATTCCACTTCATAAAATGCACGCTTTGTTTCGTCCTCACAGCGTAATAACTCAGTAATGTGGGTAAAAGAAATGTTTGAAATAAGCTGATCTCCGGAAATGGGAGTCAGTGACTCCCGTTTTTCAACTACAGGAGAAATTAAAGCCTTTTTCAATTCGGGACTCACTGACTCCCGAATTTGCGGATAAGTTTGATAAAACTGCCTGTAACGACGAAGTTCTCGTGCTTCAGTTCGACTTATATTCAGTTTCTTGAGCTCTTCTGAAAGCCTCTCCATCAATCTCTGTCCATATTTGGCTTTATCGGCTCCGTGCTGTTCATATTCCTGAATATAATAGCCAACAAACCAGTTTCGCATGGTCAAACTGGCATTTACCGCAAAACTGGCTTGCTTCGATAATTGGGCATGAATTTGTTGAATGGCGGCAACCAGACCATTGAAATTCATTTCCTGTTTTTTGTTAATTTCGTGGTTCATGCTCTAAATCCCAATTCTCCTAAAGCTTTAAATAATTTTTCTGATTGCTTTTTCAATTCCACTCGGCCGA
>JAUWFS010000089.1:0-12428 GCA_030606805.1 Deltaproteobacteria bacterium | reverse complement strand
CATAAGTCATGGCCATGCGTCCCATATCTTTTTTGCATGTTTTCTTCCCTGAGGCTGCAAACTTGGCAACCGAGCCTGTTGGGGTGGCCTTTGATGACTGGCCGCCTGTATTGGAATAGACCTCTGTATCAAACACCATAATATTAATATCCTCACCTGTGGCCATAATATGGTCAAGGCCGCCAAATGAGATGTCATATGCAGAGCCGTCTCCAAGAAAAATCCAGTATGACTTTTTTGTAAACAACAGGGACATATCGGCAATTTCAGACAAGACTGGGTTATCTTTGTAATCCGGCAAAAGGGCTTTAAGCTGGTCCCCAAATTTTTTGGATCCTTCGGCATCTTTCATATTGTCCAGCCAGCCCTGCAAGGCATCCTTTACTTTCTTTGGAATATTAGTATTGAGCGCTTCATGCATCAGGTCGGCCAGCTTTTTACGTCGCTGCATTGTTGCCAGAAACATTCCATAAGTAAATTCTGCGGGATCTTCAAACAGAGAATTTCCCCAGGTAGGGCCAAAGCCGTCTTTATTAACACAGTAAGGAATAGCAGGAGCGCTGCCGCCCCAGATTGAAGTGCATCCGGTAGCGTTGCCAATGATCATTCGTTCTCCAAAGAGCTGTGTAAGGAGTTTTGCATATGGAGTCTCGCCGCATCCCGCGCAGGCACCGGAGAACTCAACCAACGGCTGGAAGAACTGGCTACCTTTGATGCTGTTTCTTTTAATTAGGTTATCCCGCACAGGCAGTTCAACAGCATATTTATGGTTTGAAACCTGAGCTTCCGTCTGAGACTCAATCGGCTTCATGACAAGAGCTTTTTTCTTTGCCGGACAGATGTCTGCACAATTGCCGCACCCCATACAATCCAGAGTATTTACCTGCATACGGAAATAGTATCCTTTAAGCTCCTTGCCGATAGCCTTTATCGCCTCAAATCCTTTAGGGGCCTTGGCTAACTCTTCGTCTGTCAAAAGAACCGGTCGTATGGCCGCATGCGGGCATACCATAGCGCACTGGTTGCACTGTATGCAGTTGTCCATATCCCAGGTTGGGACATTAATTGCCACGCCCCGTTTCTCATATTTTGTTGTAGCTACAGGGAAAATACCATCCGGTGTAAAAGCGCTGACAGGAAGTTTGTCTCCCTGCTGGGCCAAAATGGGACGCATCACATTTTTGACAAAATCAGGTTCGTCTGTGGCGACAACCGGACTGTCGGAAGCATCAATCCAGGATTTCGGATATTTGATTTCAACCAGATTATCTAAGGTCTTATCCACTGCTTCGTAGTTCATATTGACGATCTTTTCACCCTTTTTGCTAAACATCTTTTTAATCTGGTCTTTGAGATAGGCAATAGCATTTTCCACAGGAATAATATTTGCCAGTTTAAAAAAGGCGGTTTGCATGATCATGTTGATCCTGCCTCCAAGACCCACTCCAGCCGCGATTTTCACAGCATCGATATTGTAAAATTTGAGCTTCTTTTGGGCAATTGTTCTGCGCATGGAAGCTGGTAGTTCTTTTTCCATGTCTTTAGCGGTCCAGTGGGAATTGAGAACAAAGGTCCCGCCGTCTTTAATGCCCTCAAGGACATCATAGATTTCCACATATTTTGATTTGTGACATGCTATATAATCTGCTGAATCTATCAGATAGGTAGATTTAATGGGTGTCTTGCCGAAACGAAGGTGAGACATTGTAATGCCGCCGGATTTTTTGGAATCATAGGCAAAATAAGCCTGAGCAAACATATCCGTGTTATCACCAATGATTTTGATTGCGCTCTTGTTTGCGCCTACTGTTCCGTCAGCTCCCAACCCCCAAAATTTGCATTGCACAGTTCCTTCCGGAGCCACATCAAATCCCTCTTCTACTTCCAGGGAAGTGTTTGAGACATCATCAACAATACCAACGGTAAAGTGATTTTTGGGGCCGGCTGAATTCATGTTATCAAATACAGCCTTGACCATGCCCGGGTTAAACTCTTTGGAGCCAAGACCATATCTTCCACCGACTATTACGGGCATTTCACCTCGTTCCATATAGGCCGTGCATACATCCTGATATAAAGGATCGCCCAGCGCACCCCTCTCTTTTGTCCTGTCAAGAACTGTAATGCGATCAACAGTTGCGGGTATTGCGGCAAACAGATGCTCAGCCGAGAAAGGACGGTACAATCGTATCTTGACAAGGCCGACCCGTTCTCCTTTGTCAATTAGATAATTGACAACCTCTTCGATTGTTTCACAGGAAGAACCCATGGAAATGATGATTCTTTCCGCATCAGGATCCCCTACATAATCAAACAGCCGATATTTGCGACCGGTCAGGTTCTCGACCTTTTTCATACATTGACCGACAATGGCAGGAATCCTTTGATAATAGGGGTTGGACACTTCTATGCCCTGGAAATAAATGTCCGGATTCTGGGCAGTTCCCCTTAGTTCAGGCCTTTCCGGGTTTGCGGCTCTGGCGCGGAACGCCTTAACTGCGTCCCAGTTTACCAATTTTGCCATGTCGTCGTAGTCTATCATTTCGACTTTTTGAATTTCATGTGAAGTACGAAACCCGTCAAAGAAATGGATAAAAGGAACAGATGCCTCAACTGCTGCAAGATGTGTTACAAGTCCCAGATCCATGACCTCCTGCACTGAAGCGGATGCCAGGAGGGAGAAACCTGTCTGTCGCACAGCATTGATATCCTGATGGTCCCCAAAAATGGAAAGCGCATGTCCTGCAATTGCGCGAGACGTGACATGAAATACAGCCGGCAGCACTTCGCCCGACATCTTATACATGTTTGGAATCATCAAAAGAAGACCCTGTGAAGCAGTAAAGGTTGTAGTAAGGGCACCGGCAGCCAGATTTCCGTGCACAGCCGCTGCTGCACCAGCTTCTGACTGAAGTTGTCGAACCAGCATGGTTTGTCCGAATACATTCTTAAGACCATTGGCCGCCCATTCATCGCACATTTCTCCCATTCCTGATGAAGGGGTAATGGGATAAATGGCAGCAGCATCACTCATAGCATAGGCCACATGGGCTGCTGCTGTGTTTCCATCAATTGTTTTCATTTTTTTTGCCATAGCGCCGCTCCTTTGTTAAATGTCAAAATAATGAGAGCCATAAATAATACCGGCAAATAAAATATTTTTTTATAACTCTTTAGCTTTTTGAAAATATACCTCGGAAGGTCACAAATTGCGCTTTTTTTCGGTGAGCAATGAGCATCAAGAGCAAGGCGCGAAGGCTTGGAATAGCAGGCTATTGCAAGCCTGAGCAACACCGCTATTGATGTTCAGGGCCAGCGAAAAATCGTTATTTGTGGCCTTTCGAGGTATATATCCACTTCATCTATAAACACAGATAAAGCTCACGTTCAACCAGTTAATACAACATAAAACTGAATTTTTGATAACTATAAATTATTTTGAATCGTATGTAAAGAAAAAAGTTGCTTTTAAAAAATGAATGCTATTTAAACAATAAATTATCTTTGAATGTTTCCGAAGCCACTTACAGCCGTAAGCCTTTAGAACCGTTTCATTTGTTTGTGGAGTTCTCGCATCTGGAAAATTTCACGGACAGTCTCATTGAAAGTGCATATGCCGTCAATCTTTTGTACGTGTTTCCAAAGGTTGACGGTTGCCTCCAGCCGTTTCCGCGCCAATTCAACCGCTTTGTGAAGTTTCTGCTCCAGCAGTTCACGTTTTGGTAGTTCGGTCATTTAACAAATTCATAATCAAGCATATTCATTTTTCAGCCTGGTTCTGTTCAACCCATTCTTTGCCCTTATCTGTAAGACGATATTTTTGTTTGTTGCTTCTCGGCTTATCCGGAATTGTCATTTCCACAAGTTCTAAATCCAGAGCCGGCTTCAAATAGCGATCCATGAAGTTTGCTTGTCCTTTCAGGTTGAGAGCGATCTGAGCTTCTGAGCGGCTCATAGGCGTATGCAGTATTTTTAAGAATTTCTGAACTTCACCCGTGACTTCACCTGTAACTTCCCCTGTGACTTGTTCGCCAATCTGGTCTTTTGCCAAAGGAAAACGTATTTCAAATGTCTTGCGCAGCGGTCATTATCGTACTCCGGCTCAAGATGTCCCTGAAATCCTGCAAATTACCTTTTTTCAAAGGTCTCGATATGCTTTATTTACCTTCACTCAAAAAGACTTTTCTGAGGATCAGGAGGACGTTGACCTTTGTCCATTTCTTTTTTCACCCACTTCAGGTGAAACCCTGCCTGACTTTGCGCGCGCCATGTTGCTTTTTGCCCTTTTCAACCACTCGTTTGCCTTATCAAGATTTTTCATAAACCATCCTTCCATTCTTATCAGCTTCGAAATAAATAAGGTAAGGATCCGTCTTGAGATGTTCATACTTATCTAAATCAGCTACAATCACGTCTATGGGAGCTCCGACATCTTTAAAGCTCAAATATATCTTCTGAGTTAATGAACGCTGTTTTTTGACACCTCTTTTCAAAACAAGAAGGTCATAATCGCTATCCGGTTTGTCATCACCTCTTGCATGTGAGCCAAACAGGATAATCTTGTCAGGTTCGGCTACCTTGACAATAGTCTTTATTGCCTTTTCTAATGAATCATTCATTTGATAACCCCTCCCGCATGCCGCAGTCAGTTGATTCTAACGCATCTTTATCATAAAAAATTTCTATTCTTACTATATCTCTGCTTTTATCATCTACCCCAAAAATTAACTCCTCTCCAGCTCCATTCGCAAAAGCGATAATAGATTTTAACCACTTCGCTCTATGTGGCAGGAATCTTTTCAACATTTTACTCCCAGGGAATTTCTCCAACAAGTTGTTGGAGAAATGATTTTAACCTGTAACCATAGCTTTCAAGCTCAATCTGACGATTTACATCATAATCAAGATACTCCTGTGTAAAATTATGTCTGGTTACCATATCAGGATTTTTAGTGTGAAATTCCACTCCGTCATATTCCAGAATAAGTGACTTTTCCTTTCCTTCTCTGGAAAAGGTCATCAGAAAGTCAACACGATACTTTGGTATCTGCCTTTCAAATTCAGCCCTTATGTATTCTCCGATTTTGAACTGCGGCACAATTTTGATATGCCCTCTGTTCGATTTTACAAAGTCTGTATTTATAAGGAGACTGTACAGGTTTTCTTCGGCAGGCGATCCAAACAAATGAGTAATCTAAAAGCTTTTTGTTTTCCTTTCGAACAACCTGAAAACCAATGCAACATTTAATATCTGGATAAATATCTTTGGGAGCTGATATCTGCTTAAAATGGGTTTCAAGCACAAATGGTTCTGTCCAGCCATATTGAGCCTGTAAAAACACCTCAATCCCGCCGAGATCAATGGCAGCATTTTGAAAAATTAAAGACCTTGGCGTTGTAAGAACCGATGGAAATCTAAAGTAATTTACAGCAGGTGTATTAATCAGAACAAGATCGCGTGGAAAAGATATAGTTATTTCATCATGTCCAAGAAGAAAATCAGCTTCGATAAAAAATATCGGATATGATTCTGAAGTAGAATTTTTTCCTTTTTTATTCAGTTCGTGAAAAAAAAGGTATTGTGTGCCGGTTATGTTGAACCGTGCATATTTTTGAATATTAATAAACAAATCATACAAAATTATATCTTCAATGCTTTCGTTAAAATATTGTATTAACTTTTCAAAATATTTTTCTATTGTTTTACAGTCTCTCGCAAGAAGCTGAAGAGAGTCGAAATGTTTCTTTAGATAATTGGTTGAGTTAAAAATTGATGCCGGCACATTCTCAATACCAAACTCTTCTTTTAACTGATCAATCTTTTTATCCTGTAATTCAATAAGGATGTTCTCTAACTGTTTTCTTATTGCACGGTTATAGTTCCGGGTTCCTTCACGAAAGGCTTTTTCTCTTTGCTTTTCTTCATCAACTTCCGCATGCTCACTTGTATCAGAATGCTGTGCGCCCTCATCTGAAGCGATAAGAATTTTATCCTGTTCAATTATTCTGTTCAGCTCTTGTTCTACACATGTTTTCAGGTAGTCCTGGCCAAACGCATTAGAAAGAGCTTTTTCTATTTCAATCCGGATATCATTTCCCAAAAGCGACAAAGTAAATTCGTTGCTTTTGACGATAATAGATTTATTATTTTCCGATTTTATTATTTTCAGTAATTTTTTTTGAAAATTTTGGAATAATGATAAATCAAGAGTAAGTTCATCATTTGTCCAGCGGTAATTAATAAGCGTTCTGAAATTAAACTTTGTTTCTGTAAAGGCTGCAAAGTAATTCAGTATGCTTGAGGGGAGTTTTTTTGAGGTTAGATTTTCATTCGGCATATATCAGTCCGTTGATAATAATATAAGGATAACATTCAACTAATCGCCTTTAGTATAATTATACAATAATTTTATTAAATAAGCTATTTATGCTTTGAAAGTCAACTTTCTGAAATTATATCTCAAAAATATATTTTCTAAGATATAAATTAAGTCGGCCCTGTTTGATCTGTTTGAAGACTATGCGGCATAGGAAGGGGGGAGCAGTGGGGCTGGTGAAGCAATTTGTCCAGAGATCGCTCCCTCAACACGTAAAAATCTTGATTTATCGATGTTTCCTTAAGTGTTTGCGCTCAGTTTCCATGATTTTTATTAGCTAAACTCAGATTTCTGAAACCCTGCGGTCACTGCGTGAAAACATAGACTGAACATAAGCCCAGTGCGGGATATCCTCATGAACTAAGAAAAAACATTAAAAATTTTTAATTCAGAAGGTTTTCATAAAAATCATTGCCCTTATCATCTATTATTATAAACGCAGGAAAATTCCTGACGGTAATCAAAAATACAGCCTCCATGCCAAGCTCAGGATACTCAATGGTTTCAATATCAGTTATACATTCTTTGCCCAGCCTGGCTGCAGTTCCACCAATACAGCCAAGATAAAATCCTCCGTGTTTTTTACAGGATTCTGTCACAATTCCGGAACGGTTTCCTTTTGCCAGCATAATCAAAGAACCCCCATGCTCCTGAAAAAGCGGCACATAGGAATCCATACGCCCCGATGTAGTAGGCCCAAAGGAACCGGAAGGATAGCCTTCGGGAGTCTTTGCCGGACCTGCATAATAAACAATATGTTTCTTGAAATATTCAGGAAGGCCCTGACCTGTTTCAATTTGTTCCTTGATTTTTGCATGGGCTATATCCCTTGCAACAACAAGCTTACCTGTAAGCAAGAGGCGCGTTGAAACAGGATATCCGTTTAAAATGCCGCATATCTCATCCATTGATTTATTCAAATCAATATTAACCGTATTATGGTCTGTGCAGGTGGGCTTCGGCAAATATCTTTCCGGATCAGTCTCAAGTCTTTCCAGAAAAATTCCTCCTTTTGTAATTTTCGCCTTAATGTTTCTGTCAGCGCTGCAACTAACACCGAGACCGATTGGGCAGGATGCTCCGTGACGCGGAAGGCGTATCACCCTTATGTCATGACAAAAATATTTACCTCCGAATTGTGCGCCTATTCCAAGTTTTCGTGATATACCAAGCAACTCAGCTTCAAGTTCATGATCTCTGAATGCCCGCCCAAATTCGTTCCCTGTGCAAGGAAGACTGTCAAGATATCCTGCTGAAGCAAGTTTCACTGTCTTCAGGTTCGCTTCAGCAGAAGTTCCCCCCACTACAAAAACAAGATGATAAGGCGGACATGCTGAAGTGCCCATCGACTTTATTTTGCTTTTCATAAAGGTTATAAGCTCACCCGGTTTCAAAACAGCTTTTGTTTCCTGGTAAAGATAAGTCTTATTAGCGGAGCCTCCTCCTTTTGCAATAAAAAGAAAATTATATTCATCTCCCTGTGTTGCATACAGTTCAATCTGGGCGGGAAGATTGCAACCTGTATTTTTTTCATCATACATTGTTAAGGGAGCTAATTGTGAATAACGAAGATTGTTTTTTGTATAAGCATTAAAAACACCCCTTGACAAAGACTCTTCATCGGAAAAGTTTGTCCAGACCTGCTGCCCCTTTTTACCTGTTATAATAGCTGTTCCTGTGTCCTGGCACATGGGGAATACGCCTTCAGCAGAGATAGCCGCATTTTTCAGCATCTCAACTGCAACATATCTGTCATTATCGGAACTCTCAAAGTCATCAACAATATTTGCCAGTAATTTAAGTTGAGACGGCCTCAGCAGAAAGGATATATCTCTAAACGCCTGCTCGGCAAGAAGAGTAAGCCCCTCTGGGTCAATTTTTACTATATCCAGGCCTTCAAAGGATTTTGTGAGGACATGCTCCTGAGTTAACAGGCGATATTCTGTATAATCATCTCCAACAGGAAACATATCCTGATATAAAAATTCTACCATTGCAAACCTCTCCTAATTGTAACCATTCACGGTTGTCGGTTCACAGTTCACGGTTTTTTAAATGATTGAAGCATTTTGGATATTGATATCAATTCTTGAATTAACTCTTTTGCATCTAAATCAGAAAATATATGTAACCGTTAACTGTAAACTGTTAACCGTAAACGGTTACTTATAATTTAATGATTCTTCAATCTCGTCAAGAAATCTGCTTCGGAGGTTTGATTGTCCCTTTCGGTAGCTGGCATGACTTAAAAACAAATAGTGCTCCGCTCTTGTCATCGCTACGTACATAAGGCGGCGCTCCTCGTAAAGACCCATTTCTGTGTCCATGGCTTTCCAGTGAGGGAAAAGCTGTTCTTCACATGCAACCACAAAAACCACCCTGTATTCCAGCCCCTTGGAATCATGTATAGTTGACATAATTACTCCGCTTTTTTTATCTTCTTCTTCTTCTTCATCTTCTTTGTCCTCCTTAATTAGAGCGGCTTCTTCAAGATATTCTACAATTGTATCTTTCAGTGAAGCTGAATAAATAAGCTGGTCAATATTCTCCTCTCTTGAGGTATAATCCATGGAATTGGCTTTGGAATAATGCTTAATATAATCCATATAGTTAACTTTTGACAATATCGCGTTGATTGCAGCATCAGGTTTCATGTCCTTAATATCATCAAGCAACCTGATTACCTCACTGAGAGAATTATATATTTGGGGAGCCATAAGCTTTTCTCTAAGAGCATTGCGCGCTGCATCCTGAAGGCTCATTTCCCCTGTTTTTATCTGAGCGATCTTATTGATAGCGGCCGGGCCGATCCCACGTTTGGGAATATTTACAATCCGCTCAAAGGATGCATCATCTTTTTCAAAAACCGCTGCAGCAAGATAACAGTTTATATCCATAATCTCTTTACGTTCAAAAAATCCCTTTCCACCTAACATTTGGTAGGGAATTCCAAAAGATCTGAATGCCTTCTCAAAGGAAAGAGAGCAAAATTTAGTCCGATATAAAACAGCCATTTTACTATAGGCAAGACCCATTTCGCGAAGCGATTTGATCTTTCCCGCAACCCAATCAGCCTCTTCTTTTTCATTGAAAAAATCATAAAGCTCAACCAGTCCCCCGTGCTTGTCGGAAAAGCACTTTTTTTCCATCTTGCAGTCGTTATGTCCGATCAAATCATTTGCCGTCCGAACAATCTCATCCGCAGAACGATAATTCTGTTCCAGCCTGAAAACCCGGGCCTCTTTGTACTTTTCAGGAAACGACAGGAAATGATTCATATTGCTTCCTCTGAATGAATAAATAGCCTGCCAGTCATCACCTACACAAAAGAGGTTGCCGTTTCGAAGCAGCAGCCCTGTGAGATCCTCCTGGAGATTATTGGTGTCCTGATATTCATCCACAAGAATAAACTGGAAAATTTTTCTGTACTGCTTGCGCACATCTTTATGATCCCGAAGTAGGTTGCGTGTCAAAAGCAAAATATTATCAAAATCAACCGCATTGTTTGATTTCAGTTCCTTTTCGTAAAGATTAAAAACATCAAGCAATCTGATACGAAAAGCGTAAAGCTTATTGTCTAGATAATCAAAAGGATTGCCGGAGTTTTTCGCCCTGGAAAGCTGAGATAGAACAGGTTGAACATACTTTTTGTCAAAATTCAATTTCCCGACAATAATATCCTTGAGTATCTTTTGCTGCTGGTATCCTGCGTAGATCTGTAGAGGAGTGTTATATCCAAGCAGGGAGCAATGTTTTTTCAAAATTTTAAAACATGCTGAGTGAAATGTTCTAACCCAGGGGAAACGGTTTGACGGGATTTTTGTCATACGAACAAGACGGCTTTTCATCTCACCGGCAGCCTTATTAGTAAATGTAATTGCAAGAATGCGCTCAGGCTCATAGCCGTTTGACATAAGATGAACAATTTTAGCAGTCAACGTACGTGTTTTCCCTGAGCCGGCGCCGGCTACAACCAAAGCTGGAGATCCAATATACTCTACAGCGTCCCTTTGTTGATCTGACAGTTGCATTATATTCCTATTGAGTATTTTTTGAGAATGCTATGATGGTAAATTCTAATGAGGAGGTTATTTCTGTTCGTGTTCTAAGGTAGCGCCAGATGAATTTTTGTGGCTTTTTCGATCTTGCTCATCTCTTTCTTTCCTATTGTCCCGATTAATTTCACGATCCTGCTTTTGTCGAGAGTGCGGATTTGGTCTGTCTTAACCTTTGAGGCCTTTGGAAGTTTTCCGGTTCCTTTGGGTAAAAGTACCTCAAAAGGATAGATATTCTGGAGATTCTTAGAAGTAACAGGCAAGATGGTTACCGTTGCAGAAAATTCGTTGTTTTTGTTATTGGATACAATAACGACAGGGCGGGTCTTTGAAATCTCTTTTCCCACAACCGGATCCAGGGCGACAAGATATATTTGCCCCCTCTTAATATTCATCCCATCCCTCCAGATCACCGGGCTCAAATTCCTTTGTTATGGCAAGGCTCTCTGCTTTCCTGGCCTTATAGCCTTTTTCCATGAGCCTCTGCATTTGCTCATTTTGAATTTTTTCAATCCGTTGTCTCAAGGTTTCAGTAATGAAACCACTCTTTTTTCTGGGGCCCACTAATTCGTTTAACTGGTGAGACAAATCTGCCGGAAGGGTGATGTTTAACCGAACCATGTCCATAATACACCTCCGTAAGAACATTATTACGAACATTCATAATACATATTATAAGGAGCCGTCAAGGGAAAAAATACGCAGGCTGCCTCGGATGAACGGGAAATGTGCTCGTTTTTGAAGACTGACACCGTTCTTCCCTAAATGAGGTCATATGTCAACCTTTCCGCCTGAGGATTAGCTAAAGATTCTTTATTTTTTCAATTAAATCTCGGAAAGTACCATGTACATATTGCTTGAATTGATCATCATTTAAAGCGGGTAACAAATAGGTAGGTCGCTGGCTGGAAACGAGGAAAACACCCTCTGACATTAAATCTGAGAAATATGCTTCTAAATTTTTTACAAAATTCTTGAACCATTTGGGGTAGGTTACTTTTAAAGACTTAAACCCGTTAATTATTTGCCCCTCGATCTCCGAACTGTTAACCAGAACATCGAAAATATAAAAAAGATCCTTTGCCATTTTTGCCTTTTCTTTTCGCCTGGTGAATACCAGTCCTTTATGCAATATATATGCTTCCGGCGATGGGACTTTAACTCTTAAATGTTGAGTGTTTCCCTCGACAGGGAAGTCATCAATCTCAACTTCGATTACATTTTCGAGGGCAATTGAAATATACTGCAGAGCTTCAGCATGCAAACCTTTCTGAACTTCGATCACCACATCTTCTTTGGAGCCCTTCTTATCAGTAAGAAATTCAATTTCAACTTCCCAACCATCAATGGCACCTTCATAATGAATTATTGGTGGCGTATACAAAGTTTTAAAAACTGACTTTAAGCCTGCATCCATAAGTAATTGATCTAATGTTTTTGATCCAATAACAGGAAGTTTATCTTTTACCATCAAGTCAATGTCCAGCGTTCTGATGGAGTCTTTCGATTTGTCACCTAAAAGATAGTGGTAGTAAATGAGAGGAACCCAGCCGCCGCCAATAACAATTTCCGGCAAATAATCTCTAATGCTACATAAGGCCTTCAGAAAGCCGGTTTTAAAATTTTCTGACATAAAAGCTTCACCCTTCAAAGAGCTGTTTCAGGCGTTTTTTATATATGTGTTCAGCCTGTTCTAAACCACGAATAGGATAGTTATAAAGGTCAAGATAAAGTTGAATGTCTGAAACAACCCAAGATTCTTTTACTTTTTGCTTTTTATAAAAAACTGAATGCTTGTAATAAGGAATTAAGAAAATAACATTTTCTCCTTGCTGGACTTTGCTTAGTTTCAACTTTTCCTTGAAAAACTCGATACTCTCCAAGTCTTGTATATAAACATGAATCTCATTAAACACAGCATATGGTGAAATGATATTAGCACCGGCATGAAGGCTAAATGCGTGATTAATTTTGTTTGGAACATTCAGGCTGCGTA
>JAUWFS010000191.1:0-6487 GCA_030606805.1 Deltaproteobacteria bacterium | reverse complement strand
TTTTTATCAAGGGTTGCCTTGGCGTCTGTTAGTATCCGCTTTTTTCTTCGATGTTTTTTAGGCATGACCAATCTCCTTTTTAACTTGTTTCTTTATATTATAACATGTTAGTATTCCATCTTGCGGAACGGAAATCCTTTTCCTTGGAGGTGTTTTATGCCTAAGAAATTAAGCCCTTATATGAGTTATGGAGAAAAACTGATCAGCCTGTTCGCAAGGCTTATGTTTTCAGGACAAAGCCATTCACTCACCGATCTTTCTAAAATGCTCAAGTGTTCAAAACAGACTGTATTGCGATTGGTAAACGATATACGAAAGTCGTATGGCGTAGATATTGAGGAGAGCATGCAGGAAAACAAAAGATATTACCGGCTAAAAAAGCCGAAGTTGATACCACCGGCCATCAATCTTACAGAAATGGAGATGAATGTTCTCAGGATGTGCAAAGCCTTTTCAGAGCATTTATTGGGCAAAGAGCTTTTTAAAGAAGCAACCCGGGCGCTTGAGAAAAGCCAGGCGCTTCTCCCAAAAGATAAAACGCTGTCGTCTCACCCTTTTGCCTCATTTAGTCCCGGAAGCATCGATTATACGCCTTATCAGGAAAGCATTCGTATGCTGTTAGAGGCAATGGAGAAAAAAAGGATATGCCAAATCAATTACCAAGCCATTATGTCGAAAAAGTTAAAGACTTTTTACATAAAACCGCTCAAGATTTTTTCACACCATGACACGATTTACCTCCACGCCGGTATGGCGAGAAAACCGGGGGAAACATACAAAGAACCTGATTTTGATCCCTTACTGGCAATGCACAGAATCAAAAATGTTGAACTAACAGAAAGGATGTTCAAATTCCCCAAAAAATATGACTTTGAGAAAATCTTTAACCAGGATTTTGGAATCATAAAGGAAGATTCATTCAAGGCAGAAGTGGAATTCAGCGGATGGTCGGCTAAATACGTGGCTGAGAGAATATGGAGTCCTGATCAGAAGATCATTAAAAAAGCTGATGGAAAAATAAGACTTATCTTCAGTTCTTCCTCCGAGTACGAGCTAACAGGATGGGTGCTTTCTTTTGCGGATGAGGCAAGAGTGATTAAGCCGAAGTGGCTGGTGAAAGAAGTAAGTCAGACCATCAAAAAGATGGAAAAGGTATATTCATAATCAATTATAAATCAACCTGCATAACTTTGTATTTGACGTGGCTGCGCAGTCAATTTATATATTAGTGTGTATCGCAATGCTTCGTATCAAAGCCTGCATGATTTTTTCAGTGATGAGCTTGTCTCTGAAGCCCATCGGCATTGGGACACCAATCTGGGGCCTTTTATGACAAATCTGCCAGAGTGCCGGAGCGTATTGGACCGATTGAGGATACTTTTAAGCGAAATGCTTCCCGATTTGGAATGATACAGGCCTGATTATGAAATGTATCATGAATCCATGCAGGCAAATCAGCAATTTGAGGCGAGAAGCCGGCAAAGGATAGAAAATATTCGCTGGTTGGATATAAATAAGTTGAAAAGTTAAGTCCCGCAAGTCGCTACATCCACCCCAGCTATTAAAAGGCCGCTTTGCTTAATATATTCTTTACGTTTCTTCTGATTTCTGCCATAATTTTTTAGTTTCATGGGCATATCTCCTTAATTTGTTGGTTAATTCAAAAATATTCTATAATTGGAGCCTTATCTTAAGAAAACACGCAATCTGATCTCTTATACGATGCAAGGAGTGAAAGTGAAGCACCTCTATATATTCGACAGCGAAGAAAATGGTTTGGCAAATAATTTTATAAACGCATCTAAAAAATTATATCGAAAAGCCCAGCATAGGCACGAACTTGCAATTCTGACGTGCTATTTCGATATTGAAGCGATCAGAAAATTGATTGAAGAATTGACCAAAGAAGTAAAATTGACAGAAATTTATATCATTGTGGACGCATATGATGTTAATAAAATTGGTGTAGATGTTCTTGAAGATGAATTTAACGAAATGGGCATTGATTTCAGGATTGACTGCTCAAAGAAGTTACTCCACACAAAAGCCTATCGTCTAAGGCAATATACCACAAAAGGTAAATGGGCCGGAGGAATAATGATAGTCTCTTCTGGAAATGCCACAAATAATGGGTTATACGGAATTAATACCGAACTTGGGTATTTATCTGACTTAAAAAAAGATTTAGATGATTTCGATAAGCTTTATGACGACATATGGAAAAAGGCTTACGACCTTGATAAATTTAAAGAACGAAAACGAGTGAAAACAAGGTATTATGATCTTTTGGCATCAGGAGTTTTTTTGCACAAATGGGAAGGTAATTTGAATCAGCTTTTCTCCGCAAAATATATAATCAATGAAGAAGCTATATCAGAAATGGAACAAGATGAGGATTTAAAAGAGTGGGGCGTCAAGTTTGGCAAAACACTTTCAATTTCAGTTTTTGATTTTTCAGAAATCAAACAATACAAAATATCAAAAGAGTTTTTCAAAAAATTCACCATTGAGACATATCTTGGAAGGTGGTGCCCTATATCAGCATGGATTTATATTAACAATTGTCTAAAAAAGAAAGATTCTATAGGCAAAAAACAAAAGATTTTGCGAAGCAAATTATCTTCACTGAATGAAGCCAAGAGAACTTTAAAATACAGGCAAGATCGATTATTAGATAAAAAATATATCAAGCAGCCCAAATCGAACCATATTGCCACATGGGAACAAAACGTTAAAAAAATATCTTCGCAATCAGATGTACTATTTGAAAGATTGCTGACAGGTTATGAATCTTTTAAACTTCCATATAATGAAAATGATGATGAAATTGAAGAGCTATATAACTCTCTTCTTCAAAGCGCAGAGATCTCACGTAGAAAATGCGTTATAAAGAAATGGCTAATCGAAAAAGGAAACAGTGTTTCTTATACCCTGTCGAAGGATGATGAAAGTACAATATCTAAGTGGGTTTAGGCGGAGGATTTTGCATAACAAGCCAGTACCAGATGCAAAAACCGGGGCTTTTATTCAAGGTTGAGATGTAGATTAGTTTTTCGTTTTTTCGAATTTTAGTGGCAGCTTTTTGCACTGGTGACGGGCAGCGTTATGGGCGGATATATAGGAGGATTAAATGAGTTTTTTTGTAATGATTACATTTGACTTAAGTTATGCAGAACCTCATGCTTATAAACGTGTTCAAGATGACCTTGATAATATTGATCTAAGCAAATACCTTGAAGGTAAAAAGAAAGAAGTTCAATTGCCATCCAATACTTATGCTGCTGAGTTTGACGATGACGATTTTGACAAATCAACTGAATTAAGAGATTATCTTGTATGCGAAGTAAGAAGAATTTTTAAAGATAACAGACTATCAGGTAAATATTTTATAACTATTGGGAAACAATGGGCTTGGAAAGTTGGCAATGTGAATTAAGTATCTACCAAGTTGGTTGAGTTGACGGGAAGGAAACTTGCGGGTTCTATTATAGCTCTTGTCAGCTTGAGATGATTTAGGTCCACAGATTACTTCTTCGTTATGGGCAAGGAAGGATTACATGATGTCAAATAAAGAAAAACTAAATGAGGCCATGTCATTTTTCTTGAATAAATATGGTTTCTTATTGAATTTTCATGACGATAGTTACAAAAAATTTAAAAAGAGAATAAGCCATGATGAGTCTGATACTTTTAAGAAATGGAAAGAAAAAACATTTGGGAATGGAGATGCTAAAATAACATTGCTTGGTGAAATTGAGCTTGCCAATAACACTAAATTCAAAAATATTAAATCTTATTATAAAGCCGCTACATTCATTTCATTGATGAAAAAATTTGAGTTAGATATTGAGTTGGATTGTCAAGAAAAGGAAGTAAAAAAAGTTTCAATGCTCAAAAAGAAATTCAAAAAACAGATTGAGACTCAAAAACGTAATATGGAATATTTTCCAAAAGAAATTTTGGAATCATGCGTTTCAGAATATTTGGATAGCGATGAGCTGGAACAGTCTGTAGAGGAATTTTTCAAACGTTGGCTTGAGTCGGATAATGATAGAATTGAATTAGGCGAATTACTTCTAAAATTAATATCAGCCTATAACTCAAGCGTTAAAGAGTATAGAAAGTTGCTAAAAAATACCAAAAAAAATATGTCTAAATTAATTTTTGCAAGAGAAGAGTTTTGAAAGAATTTCAACAAGTTAGTTTTCGGTTTTATTAATTTTGTGTATTCATCAATTGATAGAACAACAGCATCTTTGCCGTGTTTGGTTGCAGGATTATATTTTGTATGGTTCTGGCTATCTTGTTTAAAAAATAGTCTTTTGTGGAGTTAAATGTCAATGATATTGTTCTTATAAGAGCTGTCTATTATCTTACATGGCCTCGTCTTACTATCTTTCTCAACTTTTGCATTATTCTCACCATCCCCAGCGTATCGAGTTTGCAATACTCAAAAAGTGCTTTTCGGATTCTTTCAAGTTCCTTGGGGTCTTCTGTTTGGCACATAGAGGGATATGCATCCATTGCCATGCCGCCGTTGCTGATTTCCATCCCATCATAACTCAGTTCAGGAACAAGGGCGGGCAATACTGCTTTGATGGAATAAGACCCGTTCATTTGCCAAAGGTAATAGTCTTTATTTCTGAAGGGCGCCATCAGGTCTCTCATGTTGCTGATAATGTTTTCAATCTTGTCGCTGTATTCGGGAAACCATGACTCGAGATGCTCTAAAATGCGGTTTTCAAATGACACGTTGTAGGCAAGAACACAGGCATTGTCCGGGATCTCATTTATAAGCTTTTCTGTCAGTTCTTTTCTCGGATCACAATTGGGAGAAGCAAGAAACGCGTGGTGTTTCAAGTTTCCTCCATGATTTTCCAGATAGTGAAGGGAATACTGGAAGGGAATTTGCTGATATGGTCTTGTTCCATCAAAGAGCGGTATGGGCGACATAAAAGTTTCGAAATCGAGGAAATAGAGGGGATACCAGAGTGATTTAAGAAAATCCCGTATATTCTCTTTAATTATGTGATTTTTCTTTTTTAGTGTTCCCTCTACCTGAATGTCCTGTTTAAAGTTTAACATGTCTTTAGAAATATCCTTCATACGAATGATTCCCTGCCGGTAAAGGTCGAATTTATTAACGCCTCTATCTTTGAGATCAAAAATAGAGTTTTCAGGAATATGTGACCAGCAATGACCCGCAAAGTCACAGTCATACGGATTGTCACAGTATTCGCCAATATCAATAGCAGGTATATCTGCCTTAAGCATTTTTCTTTGCTTTTTTACTTCTCTGGAAATGTCAGGTTTCATTTTTTTTGCAATTTTCGTTACATCCTGAATTGTAAAGAGCTTGTTCGCTTTTATCTTGCCATTTTTTACATACTGATTGTTCAGATGCACGAGTGATGCTTTTGATACAGAGAGCCCCGTGTTTTTCAAAACATAATACTGAAACGCCACATCATCATAGTACACGTCCTTCATGCCTGTTGAGCTCTTGACCTCATAGATCTCCCATCCTTTTTTACCTTTATGGAGAATATCAACCTTGCAGAAAGCTCCTTTGTAGCTGAATGCTGCTTCGTATATAGTAGCAGTTCCCTTTTTAATTTCAGCCTGTGTTTGTTTGATCTGATCGGAAAGCGTATGGTCTTCATAGGATATTTCCACGCCTCCCGGAAAAAGCTGTTGTGCAAATACCCCGACATCCGTGCCTTTGCTGAAAAGCGCTTCTTTGGCATCGGAAACATCATCTTTTAGTTCTGGATGATATTTTTGAAGATAGAGTGCCTTGTGGCATTGCAAGCCCTTTATAAATAGTGTTTTGCTGAGATAGGAAGCATCTTTTTTTATCGTGTCAGACATAATGAAAACTCCTTTTCATTCTCAATGATAGATTAATCCTATTTTTTCCCGAGCCCTTAGCCAACAATACCACAACAACGTTCCATATTGAGGAACGGTTAATGAATCTTTTTTTGACATAAAACTCAGTCCGAAAAAAAGCCTTTTCATTCCTCGATATGGAACATCCTTATGGTATGATGCAATAATAAAAAAGCAATGACGCTAAATGTGCGTCGGACGATCTCCGGAAAATTAAATTACATGGAGGATATAGCCATGAAGAAAGAAACAACAAGACGTAAGTTTTTATGCGATGCTGGGGCAATGTGTCTGTTTGGCGCTTATGGCTGGTGGAGAGAGAATCCGCCGGCTGTCAAGAAGAAATTTGCAATATGTTCAAAAAAATTATCCATGCATGGAGCAAGTGAGGCTGAAATAGAAAAGTTATTTAAGGATACCGAGCCATTGCTTGCCAATATTGGATTAACCGCAGTTGTAAAAATTATACACATAGACAGTTATGAATTCCCCGGTTCCCAATTTCAGATCTCGCTTGATTGCAGAGGATTGGATAATTTTGGGACAGTACAAGATATCTGCATGGAATTTTCTCCAAAGACAATTGAACAAAGAG